>JANYLA010000165.1 GCA_025361485.1 Bacteroidales bacterium | reverse complement strand
GTAAATGCCAGTGGGTGAAACAACTTTCCTTCTGCTGCCTGCATCGCAAAAACAGGAAGGAAGCTGACGATGGTTGTAGCAATGGATGTGACTACGGCATCGCGTACTTCAGTGGTTGCATTATATATTACGGACATTAATTTTTTACCCCTGATCCCGTGGTTTTCTGGCATCTCCAGATGCCGTAGAATATTCTCCACATCCACAATCCCAATATCGACCATTACACCAATTGCAATAGCAATACCCGATAATGCTACAATATTTGCATCTACCCCAAAGAAATGCATCAGAATAAAAGTCATTAGAACTCCAATGGGAAGTAGTCCTGCAACAATCAGCGAAGCTCTTAGATTAAGAACGAGAATTATGATTACAATTATGCTGATTAGAATTTCGTGTGATAAAGCCGACTCGAGAGTTCCTATGGTTTCCTTAATCAAACTTGTTCTATCGTAAAATGGAACAATTGAAACTTTTGAAATACTTCCATCAGCCAAGGTTTTTTGAGGCAAACCAGCATCAATCTCTTTTATTTTTTCTTTTAGGTTACCAATCACCTCCATGGGGTTTGAACCATATCGAGCAACAACTACTCCACCGACTGCTTCAACGCCATCTTTATCAATACCACCCCGTCGGGTAGCAGGTCCAAAGGAGGTATGGGCAACATCTTTGATACGCACAGGAACATTATTTCGAACTGCAATGACAGAGCCTTCGAGGTCATCCAAATTTTTGACATACCCCAATCCCCGAATGATGTATTCAACATTGTTCAGTTCAACCGTCTCAGCACCAATATCAAGGTTACTATTCCGTACAGCATTCATCACATCCATAACAGAGACGTTGAAAGCCTTTAGGGCGTCGGGATTAATATCAACCTGATACTCTTTAATGAATCCGCCTACCGATGCAACTTCCGAAACACCTTCAGCAGTGGACAAGCCATACTTAATATAAAAATCTTGAATTGTTCGAAGTTCTTGTGGATCCCAACCGCCATTTGGTTTTCCAGTCTTTGTGTCTCTACCTTCGAGGGTGTACCAGAATATTTGTCCAAGTGCTGTTGCATCAGGCCCTAAAGTAGGAGTTACTCCAGTTGGAAGAGTACCTGAGGGAAGTGAGTTGAGCTTTTCAAGGATTCGGGAACGGCTCCAGTAAAACTCAACCTTATCCTTAAATATGACATAGATAAACGACATCCCGAACATTGATGTGCTACGCACAGTGCTAACACCTGGAATGCCAAGCAAAGCGGTTGATAGGGGATAAGTAACTTGATCCTGAATGTCCTTCGGCGAACGGCCCATCCATTCGGTGGCAACGATTTGCTGATTATCGCCAATATCGGGAATAGCATCAACAGGTATTGGGTCACGTGGCAGTGCTCCTGTATGCCAGTTGAAAGGGGTATACACTATTCCAAAAACCACAAAGGAAATAAGGAATATGAATGTAACTAGCCGGTTTTCGAGAAAGTATTTGACAAGTCGATTGAACATAGTTTAAAATATTATTTCTGAAGTAAGTTAATGAATTTACAGGACATTGAATATCATAAAAACCATCATTGCTGACATTACAACTGCGCCACCAATCATTCCAACCCTTTTCCAAGTTTTATGATGATTTTCTTCACTCTTTTTTTGCAAAAAATGGTCTGGACTATTTTTAAACACTGTCAAGCACTGCTCCGTATCAAAGTAGTAGATAGTCCCCTGATAGTCAAAAGTGAATGAGCTTTCTTTCCCAACTTGGTTACCACAAACTGGGTCAATAAGCACTTCTGAACCATTATGATTATGCCCATCGTGTTTACTACTAGACATGTGTTCCGACATCATCATACAACATGATGAGAATGTAATGCTCATGCATATTGCCAAAAGAATAATATATACTTTTCTCACAATCTGTTGTTTTAAATGTTAGTATATGGAAATCTATCTCGTTAATTTATAATTAATGACAACCACTGGTGTGATTTCCTGAACCCGAATGCCCGCTGTGTGAACTCGAAGTGCTATTCTTAGGCAAATTTTCTATATCCCATGCTTCTAGCTTCATCCCACATTTTGGACATTTACCCGGCTCATAATAAATATCATTGTAGTGCATTGGACAAGTATAGTAGTATTGCTTTTCCTTTCTACTCGCTGTTAAGTGTTTACTACAACTTGACAATAGGGTTATTGAAACAATAAATGCAAGGAATAAGGAGGATTTGTATTTGTACATGCTTACCATTTATTTGAGTTGTTTATCTATTCAAATTATTGATGATTCATTTTTGTAGTATCGGATACATTCTCTTCAGCTTTCACCAGCGTCATGCCACATTTGGGACAATCACCGGGTTTATCCAAGTGTACTTCTGGATGCATGGTACAGGTGTAGTAAACCACCGTTTTGGTATTCTCCATACTAGAATGCTTATGAGCATTGGACGAACCACCACTACACGATACAGCAAATACGAATAATGCTGCAATTGATAACGAAAGAATAAGTTTCTTCATAGCTATATTTGTTTAAGTTTATAATTTTATACCTATAAGAAGGATGTCATCAGTCTGTTTTTGAGTTTCCTTCCACTGGTTGTGTTCCTTAATCAAATTTGATTTTTGTTCTTCAAGGCTCTGGTTATGTATGCCTTTCAATAGATTTCTGAAGTTCTTTTTACCCAATTTCTTAAAATCCTTGTTGTTGCTTTGGTCTGAATAACCATCGGTAAAGAGGTATAGAGTTGTCGGCTGATTTAGCTGAATTATTGCTTTTGTAAAGGAGGTCTTATCATTTATAACACCTCCAATATGCTTTCTATCTGCTTCAATTTCTATTAGCTCTTCATTTTGAACAACATACATATCGTTGGCAGCCCCAGAGAATTGAATTTCATTAAGTTTAAAATCAATCCTGCAAATAGACATATCCATCCCATCCCTTGCATTGGTCTCATCCTGCTTCAGAAACTTTTTAATCCCCTTGTTCATCTCAATAAGGATTTGGTCGGTCTCGGTGATATCCATTTCTAAAATTATCTGATTCAATAGCTGGTTACCTACCATTGACATAAACGCCCCGGGTACACCGTGTCCTGTACAATCTATTGCTGATATGAATATAAATCCACTCTTTTCTGCAATCCAATAAAAGTCTCCACTGACAATATCACGAGGCATGAATAGAACAAATGAGTTGGGAAGTATTTGTTTAATTGTTTCCTCTGGTACAAGCATTGCCGTTTGGATTGTCTTGGCATACCGAATACTGGAGGTTAGGTTATGATGTTGTTTTGCTAAAAGTTCTTTCTGTGATGTGATTTCATTGTTAGCCACCATTAGATTCTCGGCTTGTGCTTGTATCTCTTCTTTCTGCTGTTCTAGCTCCAAGTTTTTTTCATGAATATCCCTCTTCTGTTTTTCGAGTAAAACGTTTTTTTTCTGTATGGTAATACGTGAAATTGCTGTTATTGCTGCCAATACAATACCAATTAACGTGAAATACCATGCCATCGGAGAATTAATTAAGTGGTGAAGGTTGTCTTTAAAACAGTACTTTAAAGCATCCATGCCACCATTAATTAGCATTGATAGTGGATGCAGAAAAAAGAAGCCAATCAATGCACCGATAACTATTTCAATAATAAAATATTTGTACTCTTTCTTCATTTTACTTTCAGCGTTTTATGTTATAAATGAGTTAGATATTTTCTGCCAAATCAATCAAATGGTGTGTCAATTCTTTCTGCTTTGCAAGGGTATTGAGAACCTAAAATTACTTCCCTTCTTGTATTCACTGTCAACCCAAATTTTGCCGCCATGCATTTCAATAAAGTCTTTACAGAGCAACAACCCTAATCCTGTTCCTTTCTCATTAGCAGTACCAACTCTTGTTCTGTCCTTGGCTATATCAAAAAGTTTTGGTATTCTTTCGGATTCGATTCCAACCCCATTATCGGCTACCGATAATACTGCATTTGAATTATGCTGCTCAATGAATACATTAATCCTTCCCCCTTCACCAGTGAACTTAATTGCATTCGAAACAAGGTTTCTTAGAATAGCCTTTATCATGTTTTTGTCAGCAAATATATCAATTTCATGTGATGCAAAATGAGTTAAGGATATATTTTTAGCAAAAGCATTAAAATTCATTGTTTCCAAAACGTCTAAACTCATAGCTGTGAGGTTGAATTGTTCAGGGTTAAAGAGAAGTTTCCCTGATTGGCTGTTAGACCACATCAATAAGTCTTCGAGCAGGTTTATTGCTTGCTGGGCAGAGCCATTAATGTATCTTACTTGTTTCTCAATCCTTTTTATATCATAATCACGAATATTTGCGTGCAACAATGTTGAAAATCCAAGCGTGGAATAAAAGTGATTCTTTAAATCGTGTCCGATGATAGATAGGAGGAGATTTTTGTCAGCATCGAGTTTGATTAATTTTTGGTTTTGCTGCTCAAATTCAAGTTTTGTTTTGTTCAATTCCTTATGCTGTTTTTTGAGCAAAATATTTTTATTTTGAATAGCGATTCTAGTGAATGCTGTTATTGTGGCTAAAACAATGCCAATCAAAGTAAAATACCATGCCATCGGAGAGAGCATATGATTAAAACCATCTTTAAAGTACTGATGAAATTCATTTACACCACCTGCTATTAGCATAGAGACAGGATGTAAAAAAACAAAACCGACCAATGCTCCAATGAATATTTCTATGATTAAATATCTATGTTCTTTTATCATTTTGTTCTCGTTTGAGGATTCTATCCGTACCACGTTATCACGCTGTGGCACGGATAAACTTTTACATCCTCTATTTATAACCTCACTAAAACTACTTTAACTCCTGACCTTCCAGAAAATGATTGATTTTGTAATGCTTATGATATTGGTCGAACTCAATTAAAGAAGCATCTGTTTTAAACTGAGCATCAATGGCATCGTGTAGCTTGTGGTTGTCAGGAAAAGCTGCTTTGAGGTTCATCAGAGTTAATTCCTTGATTTCACCATCGCCACCTGTGCTAAAAAAGTAAGATGTAACAGATTTTGTTCCGCTTTTGGGTGATACCATTTTCTCGAATTGTTTTGAGTAAACCCATAAAATACCTTTATCGTCTAAAGAAAAATGGTCATTACCTTGAAAACGGACAACCTTTTCATCGCATAGCTGGTAACCCCATATTTCTGTTTTCTTTAAATTGTATGGTTTCCCATCATGTATTATGGTAATGAAATCTTTTCCTAGAAACTCATTTAGCTTAATTTTATGCTTCTCGGTTTGACAGTTGATACCATAATCCATTTTTCCAGCTTGAAAATCAGCATACGTTCTAAATACACCGCTTTTTTGAGCGATAACTGGTCTTGAGCAAAAAGCTACGAGGCACAAGGAGGCGATAATCCATTTCGTCGTACTACTAATTGTTTTCATTGCGTTTAAGTTATTAGGTACATTTAAAAAACTTTCATCATTTTAAAGCGAAATTTACAGTTTTTTTGAACTGGTGATGTCGAAAATGAGAATGATATGTATCATTTCACATCACTTTTAAAGCCACTATTAAGGTTTGATGCAAGGTTTGGTATGCCCTATTTAAACACAATAAAACCTAACTTAACCTAACTAACCTAATAGCACAACTAATGGATTATCCGCCTTTTTATATGAATTCCTGCTATTTTTTACAGGTTGTTTGTTTCGTTTTTATTGAGTCGAGATAGGGGCAACTCTTCAATTTATTTTGGTCTACTTCAGTTGACTTGCAACAGTTACCTTGGCCTCGCAACGTATATTCATACTTCTTTGCAACTCTTCTTTTACTAATGTTTCTAAAATAGATATATGCAATTGCTGAGACTGAAATTACCAATACGAGGGAAACTATCAACTTCTTCATAAGTAGTTTTTTTATTAGTTAGACTTACTTTTTACGATACTTGCAGCAACCGGGGAGTTTATCGTAAATTTTATCATCGGCTTTAAACTTTTCGGTATCGTGCCCCACTGCAGCAATCTTCTTTTGTATATCATCAATTTTAACCATGTTGAGCATGTAGGTAATGGTTATGAGCTGCTTATCGGCATCCCATTCCGCCTTGGTTACACCTTCAATTTTTGCTGCTTTCTCAATGCGGGACTTACACATGCCACATTTCCCCGATACTTTAAAACTTTCAGTTTTAGTAGCCATATGCATGCTATGGTCTTGAGAGTAAACGCCAATACTAAAAAATAGTGCTAAAACACTAACTGTTAAGAATTTTATTGTTTTCATGTTGATTTGTTTTTAAAATTTGTTAATCTATTTTTATTAATGACAACTACCTCCACTGTGTTGTCCATTACTCGAACTGTGACCAGTATGTGATGTGCTTGCACAGGATGATGCACCAGTGAGTATTGTTATTCCGAAAAGAAATAAAATTACAATTTTTTTCATGTTTATTTACTGTTAAGATTTTAAAAATCATTGATTTAAATCATCATTACTTACTATGCATCGATTTATGATTACTGCGAAGCATCTGCATATTCCCAAAAATGGTTTCGATGCTATCTGTTTGAGCAACCATCATCTTGCATTGGGTCATCTGGTTGTGCATCAAGCTATCCGTTTTCATATAATCGGGATTCATCATGGTTTGGCTTGAACTGTGAATGCTATCCATATAACTCATCATTGCATTCATGTCCCCCATACTACCCATAGTGGTTCCATTCATCATACCACCATTTCCACCCATCATTCCTCCATTTCCACCCATCATGCCGCTGTTGTTGCCCATCATACCATCGGAAGTACTCATCATGCCGCTATTCTCCATCATATCCTTACAAAACTTGTAAAAATCTTCGGAAAATAGGCTATCATTCTTGGTGAACATCATTTTGAAGTATGATGTGTCAATTGATGCAGTGGTAGTACCTGAACCGCCATGATGTGCATTATGGTCAGCTGTTGATACGTTTGCTGAATTTAATGCATTATGGTTTGACAAAGCATTGGAGTAGTCGATGCTTAGGCTCTGTTGGTACTTCTTAGTATCAACACCCAAGGTGTCATTCATCATATCATTCTTCTTACAAGCAGCAAAAATTGTCATCGCAAAAATTGCCATTAAAATCATTTTACTTTTCATCGCCTTTGATTTTTAGTTATTTATAGTTTTAAGAAAATTATTTCAATTCTTCCTTTAAGAACCGTATTACCTTATATGATTTATGAAACTTATCGTATTCAACTAAATCATTATTTCTCTTGAACATCATATCCAATGCATCATGCATTTTGTGGTTTTCGGGAAATGATTTTTTAAGATTGTCTGCTGTCAACTTTAGTATATCAGAATCCCCTATCTTGCTGAAGAAATACTCTGTAATATGCTTTGTTTGCCTGTTTTTACCATTGGTCGAGTTTATATCCTCGGATTTTGTATAGATATAAATGGTGTCAGCTTGCGCAATTAGATATTCTTGGTCATTGTAGAACCTGTAATCATCTCCTTTTACATCATGAATCCCGTAGATATCTTTTTTCTTGAAGGTGTACCTCTTGTCGTTATGGATAACATCAATTTCCGTTTTATTGATAAAATCATGCACTTTGATTTTATGCTTCTCCTTGGTAACATCAACCGATAAATCGAGCTTCCTTGCTTGAAAATCAGAGAATGATTTATACACTCCACTTTGATTTATGAGTTTGTTTTGAGCATTTGCAGTTGATGTAATCACAAATACAAATACAAGAAGACTAATAATATTATAAGTTTTCATTGTTGTAAACTTTATGTTTTAACTAAGAATAGAAAATGATTAATGGCATAGCAAGCGAGTAGTTACTATACTCTTGCTACATGGTGGAAGGGTGAATAAATATCAAATACGGAAAACACAAATGCTAGCTAGGCTGACAGCACTAGCCTTAAAAATGTCAGGCGGACTGGCATTTGAATTTAGTAGAGGTGAACTTGCAAGTAGCCTTTCAATGGTAGTAGGTACATCGAAAACGTGCAATACCTTTAATGAAAATTGTGTAAACTCAAAAGTTGAAGGGCTGTAGTTCTTTTCAATTGAAAATACAGATACAACGTTTTTGCAGCAATCGTTATTAACTTGATTCTTGCTATGAGTTGGACATTCTGATGTTCCTGTTTCCATTCCGCAATCTGCCTTCTGCTCGCTAAAAGAAATCCTTGATGCAGCTACCTTTCCACCACAGTAATGAGTGGCAAGAGAGAGGTGCATTCCCGAAACGAGAATTAGAGAAGCGAATAGTATGGAGAGAGTTTTTTTCATTATTAACTATAACGCAGTAAAAGAAAATTTGTTCTAATACTTTTGCAAAGCTATACTGTTTTATAGTGTGAAACAAAGAAAAGGCGTTATAGTTATGTTAAATATTTTTAGCTGAAATAATTTTGCAGATAAAATATAAGAAGTAACTTTGCGGAACAAAGAACTTTAATAAATATCAAAATGGACCAAAAGAACGAGCATTTACAGGACTTGCATGAAATAAGGTCAATCATGGAACGTTCATCGCGATTTATTTCGCTAAGCGGACTTTCAGGCATATTTGCTGGTTGTTGCGCTTTGCTTGGAGCTTTGTCGGTATTTTTATATCAGCAAGATTTTTTTTACGGACGGTATTATAATCATGGTATCTTTTTAAAAGAGGATTTAATCAGCGGAGCTGAGTTCTCAAGGTTCCTTGCTTTTATATTCATTGATGGTTTTCTAACATTATTTTTAGCCATTTTCTTCGGAATTATTTTTACTGCTCGGAATGCGAAAAAGAAGGGATTGTCTTTCTGGAATAGTTCAGCCAAACGAATGGTCATTAATCTATTTATACCACTAGTTACTGGAGGATTATTCTGTTTGGTTTTACTCTACCACAGGCAAATCTATTTAATAGCCCCTATTACCTTAATCTTTTACGGTTTAGCGCTTATTAATGCAAGCAAATATACGATTGACGATATACGATATTTAGGGATTTGTGAGATAGTTCTCGGATTAGCAGGTTCGATATTCGTTGGATATGGTCTGCTTTTCTGGGCATTCGGATTTGGAGTTTTGCATATTATTTACGGTTTAAAAATGTATTGGAAGTATGAAAGATTTGATAACAAATCTAAATAAGCATTTTGAGAACCGAATCCGCCTTGGCATCATGTCGATGCTAATGGTTAATGATTGGGTTGAGTTTAATGCGTTAAAGGAAACACTCAATATTACCGATGGTAATTTAGCTAGCCATATGAAAACGTTGGAGGGTGAGGTCTATGTTGAGGTGAAAAAGCAGTTTCTTAATAAGAAGTCAAACACAAGCTATAGAGCTACAATTGGCGGTAGAAAGGCTTTCAACGAGCACCTTTCAGCCTTAGAGAAGTTAATAAAATCAGGTCGATAATTTTTTTTGAATATATACTTTGAAAAACAAAGTACTTTTAATTAATTAAACTAAAATTGAAAATTATGACACACGAGAATCAATCGTTCACAGAAAGAAATGCGGTGATAATTAAAGTAGCAGCAATTTCTATTCTAACATTATTGCTCCTAATTCCTATGGCAATGATAATGTCACTTGTTTCGGAGAGACAAACAAGGCAAAAGGAGGCAACAACCGAGATTAGCTCAAAATGGGGTTTTCAGCAGCGGTTAACAGGTCCAATCCTTACCATTCCTTATGAAACATTCGATTTGGATAAGGATAATAAACGAGTAAATATAGATAGGCATATGGCCTATTTCTTACCCGAAAACCTAAATGTAGCAGGCGAAATGAATCCTGAGATAAGAAAGCGGGGGATTTTTGAAGTGGCAGTCTATAGCTCTAATTTAAAGGTTGACGGAGTATTTAAAGCACCTCAGCTTGATATTAGCGATAGGCATTATGAGATAAAATGGGCTGATGCCTTTATTACCATTGGGATATCCGATTTGCGTGGGATAAAGGAGGATATCAAATTCAAATGGAACGATGCTGAGATGGCTTGTGAGCCTGGGGTTAAAATGGTAGGTAAAACTCAACCAAGGGTTAACGAGGCGTATTATGAATATGGTGAAAGAAAAGAGATAATGATTGAATCGGGCGTTACAATTAATAAGCCTTTGAAGGAGGAGTCATTGGCTAAGGAGTATCGTTTCTCATTCGGAATATCGCTTAATGGCTCTAAAAGCATCAGCTTTGTGCCAATTGGGAAGGAAACTATTGTCAAGCTTACCTCCGCATGGCCAAACCCGAGCTTCGATGGTTCTTTTCTGCCTGAAAATAGAAAAGTTTCATCAGGAGGATTTACTGCCGATTGGAAAGTTTTGGAGCTGAATAGAAACTTTCCGCAGAAATGGAACGATACTGAAATTGAATTTCAGTCATCGGCATTTGGGGTTAGCCTCCTCTTGCCTATCGAAGCCTATCAAATTACCGAACGCTCGATGAAGTATGCTATTCTATTCATTGCTCTCACATTTACCGTATTCTTTTTTGTTGAGATAATGCGAAAATTAAAGGTTCATCCAATTCAGTATGTGCTAGTCGGATTCAGCTTATGCTTGTTTTATCTGTTGCTGCTATCGCTTTCGGAGCAGATAGGATTTGGGATTGCCTACTTAGTGGCTAGCGCAGGGATAGTTATCATGATAGCAACCTATTCGAAAAGTATTTTCCATAATAATCGGCTAACCGCAATTTTATCGTCGATCTTGGTACTGCTTTACGGATTCCTTTATATCTTAATTCAGATGCAGGATTTTGCATTACTAATGGGAAGTATAGGTCTATTTATTATACTTGCTTCGGTAATGTACCTATCACGGAAAATCGATTGGTATGCAATAGGAGGAAAGGCAAAGGATGGGGTTGAGTAATTCTTTTGGTTAATTCAATTCATTGTTTCTGAACTCACTTAAAGTCATAGGCTTTAGGTGAGTTTCGTTTTATCGTATTACCAAATAATTCTTGCTCAAAACATATAAAATTTGGATTCAAATCCAATAAAAGTATATATATTTTGGATTTGAATCCAAAAAAAACATATAAAATTTGGATTACAATTAATAACAGATTATATTTGCCATGTAAAAAATGTTAAGATTATGATAGGTAGGCATGTAGAATTGCTGCTATGTGAACATCTGTTTCAGAAAAAGGCAATATTGCTATTTGGTGCACGTCAGGTAGGCAAAACGACCATGCTTGAAAGTCTTAGCTGCTTTAAGGGTTTAAAGGTAATCTTCTTAAGTGGCGATGAAGCAGATGTTAGAGAATTACTTACCAATACTACATCTACACGTTTACAAACCTTTTTTGGAGATAATCAGGTCGTAGTTATCGACGAGGCTCAGCAAATTCAGAATATAGGTACAACCCTTAAGTTGATTACCGATAAGCTAAAGCACGTACAAGTAATAGCAACGGGTTCATCGGCGTTTGAATTAGCAAATAGGGTTAATGAGCCTTTAACAGGAAGAAAATTTGAGTTCAATATCTACCCCATCTCTTTTTCCGAAATGGTTAAGTATCATGGATTGCTCACTGAATCGAGATTAATTGACAATAGATTGGTTTATGGTTATTACCCTGAAATTGTAACCAATGCAGGAAGAGAGGAGAAGTTGCTGCGACTTATTGCTAATAGCTACTTATACAAAGACTTATTATCTCTTGAAAGCATCAAGCGCTCATCGTTGCTCGAAAAAATCCTTAAGGCGTTAGCCTTACAGATTGGCAATGAAGTATCGTACAACGAAATTGCCCAATTGGTTGGAACCGATAGCAAGACGGTTGAGAAGTATATCGATTTATTTGAAAAGGCTTATATCATTATCAAACTATCGGCGTTAAATCGTAATGTGCGAAACGAAATCAAAAAAGGTAAAAAAATCTACTTTTGGGATAATGGTATTCGCAATGCAGTAATAAACAATTATAACCCGATTGGTTCAAGAACCGATGCTGGTGTGCTGTGGGAAAACTTTTTGGTGAGCGAGCGGATGAAGCAAAACCAATACCTGCAACGAAATATTGCCTGTTATTTCTGGCGCACAAGCCAACAGCAGGAGATAGATTTTATCGAGGAGGATAATGGCGTATTACAAGCATTTGAATTTAAACTGAATCCAAATGCAAAGGTTAAAATATCTAAAACATTCTCGGATGCCTATAATGTAAAAGAGTTGACAACAGTTACTCCAAGGAATATTGAGGAGTTTTTGATATAGAATTATTTTTGTACAATACTGCATCCCCCCGAAGAGCACCCTGCGCATGAATGCCCTTTTGCTTTTCCTTTTTTAGGTACAAAGGTCCGATAAATGGAATACGCAAAATATCCAAATGCTCCGGCAACAACGGCCAATGTTAATATTTTCTGTATCATATCCTATAGAAATATACTACCAACTTGATAAACAATAAAGGCCACAATCCAAGCCAAAGAAGTTGTTGAAACGATTGTGAACGCAGCCCATTTCCAACTTCCCGATTCTTTTTTAATAGCAGCAATTACGGCAACGCACGGGAAATAGATTAGAATAAATAGTAAAAAGGAGAATGCTGTTAATGGTGTAAACACCTTTTCGCCGAGTTTTTCGCCCGATTTATATTTTTCGTTTTGGAGTTTGCCAATTAACGTCGATGAATGTTCGTCGGCATCTTTCTCCGCTTGGTAAAGAACTCCAAGAGTACTTACCACAATCTCTTTTGCTGTAACCCCTGCTAAAAGGCTAACGCCCATTTTCCAGTCGAATCCTAATGGAGCGATGGCAGGCTCAATAAATTTGCCAACTCTGCCTAAATAGGACTGTTCTTGTCTTTCCGATTCTTTCTCGGTTTCAAGGATTTTAATCTGCTGCAATAATTTGATGGATGTAATCGAATCGGTGGTACTAACTGTTAATCTTGATGTAGTTGTTGCAATTAGACCATCATAATCCTTTGAGAACTTAGTGTCCCTTGGGTAGTAGCCCAACGCCCAAACAAAAATAACTGCAATAAGAATTACTCCTCCCATTTTACGAAGATACTGTGAGCCCTTGTGCCACATATGCCGTATGGTTGAACGCACAGTGGGGATGCGGTATGGTGGAAGCTCCATTACAAATGGAACATCATCGGACTTAAAGAATGTTCGCTTAAAGATTAATGCAGTTCCAATAGCCATTAAAATTCCAAGCATGTAAATTGTAAACAGCATTGAACTTGCATGGGTGGGGAAGAAAGCCCCAATTATTAGGATGTAAATGGGTAAACGTGCGCTACAGCTCATAAAGGGTGTAATGAGCATCGTTAAAATCCTATTGTTCCGATTCTCAATGGTGCGTGTTGCCATTATGGCGGGTACATTACAGCCAAATCCCATTACCAATGGGATAAACGATTTGCCATGTAGGCCAATTTTATGCATCAATTTATCCATAATAAACGCTGCACGAGCCATATAACCTGTATCCTCAAGAACTGAGATAAAGAAAAACAGGATTAGGATATTGGGAAGAAATACGATAACGCTACCAACACCATTGATAATTCCATTGATTAAAAGGTCTTTGAATGGACCATCAGCCATTAAATTGCTAAGAATATTGCTGATTTGATGAACGCCGCTATCAATCCAATGCATTGGGTATGAGCCTAGCGTAAAAGTTGTATAAAAGGTCAGCCACATGAAGAAGATAAAGATTGGAAAACCAAAAAGTTGATGGGTCATCAGCGTGTCCACAATCTCGGTAGTCTTATGCTTGCTGTGGTCGCCCTCATCAAGTGTTTCCTTTAATGCACCCGCAATAAAACCATATTTAGCATCGGTAATTAGCGTTTCTGAGTCCTCTTTAAAAATCGATTCAAGTTTCTTTATTTCCTGTTCTGTTATCTTCTTTATCTCATCATAGTTGTCGGTCTTTGAGAGTAAGGAACGAACCAATTTATCTTTTTCAAGAAGTTTAATGGAAAGATATCTACTTGAATAATCGATGTTGATGTTACAGTTAATCTTAACTCGCTGCTGAATCTCTTTAATCGACTCCTCGATATACTCGCCATAGTTTATGTGAATGTGGCGGATGGTTTTGTCCTTATCGGCATAAACATTAATTACTGTATCGAAAACGCTTGTAATCCCTTTCCCCTTCGAGCTGACGGTGGGTACGAAAGGAATACCAATCATTTTACCCAACGATTTGAAATCGAAATTATCCCCTTTGTGCAGTAGCTCATCATACATATTCAACGCAACTACAACTTTGATATCCATGTCGATAAGTTGCGTGGTGAGGTATAAGTTGCGCTCAAGGTTAGAGGCATCAACAACGTTTACAACAACATCAGGATTGTTTTCTTGAATATATCGCCTAACATAAACCTCTTCGGGAGTGTAGGCGGTTAAGGAGTAGGTGCCCGGTAAATCGGTAATAATAAAGGTGTAACCCTTGTATTTGAATTTTGCGTTTTTCGAATCGACAGTCACACCACCATAGTTTCCAACATGCTCGTGCGAACCCGATGCGTAATTGAAAAAGGTTGTCTTCCCTGCATTTGGATTACCAACCAAAGCGATATTAATTACTTTACTTTGCTCCTTTGCACTTGTTTCAAGGATAATCGATTCGGGTTCAGATGTATGAACGCCGCTATAGTTTTCTTTTATCAGCTCTTTTGCTTCATTGGGAGTAACCACTTCAACCAAGGCTGCTTCGCTTCTACGAAGCGAAACCTCGTAACCCATTATAGTATATTCGATTGGGTCGTTTAAGGGTGCATTCTTTATTACTGTTACTTTCTTTCCCTTGACAAATCCCATTTCGGTGATTCGTTTCCGAAAAGCCCCACGTCCCTTAACCTTTGATATTATTCCAAACTCTCCGTTCTGTAGCTCCGATAACTTCATCTTATACTTAACTTGACTGCTATATTAACCCTTTACAATGATTATTGTTTAAGGGTGACAAAAATAATGTTATTTAGATTTAATAAATGCAATAGAATTACATTTATTCACATCGGATGTACTTGATACACCGATAATCATGTTAAAATACTATGATTCAGTTAATATCCTTATAATTGAGGTGTTAACCTTTTGTTTTATATTTGTTTACGAAATTGAAGTTAAAAGGGAAGCTTGGAAAATCAGGAAAACATATTCGATAAGATTCAGGAGATTCTTGGAAACTTTAGCGGAAACTTCAGTATCCTCGAGCATCAGGTAGATGTTAGGGTACAGATGGAGTATTTTGATTTTTCTAGAAATCTTAAGCGAGATTTTGACCCTGAGCTAATTCTAAAACAGGAGGAAAATCTTTATTCTGATGAAATCAGTAATGAATCGAAAAAAGAGTTTCTAGTATCCTTGGCATCAATCGATAAACCGGAGGCTTATCGAATTATTGAGCGATTTATTCCGAAAGCATCAGTTGAATTAAAAGATTGGGCAATATTAGCATTGCAGGAGAGCCGACTGCTTTTAGAGAGCAAACTATTAGAGGAAAATCAAGTTTATATTTCAACAGGATTAGGAGGTTTGAGGGGAAAATTGAGGTATTTTATTGCTCTATTCTCCGAGTCGAGCAATGAGTTTTCCGAAATCCAGCGGAAACTTATAGAGAGCGAATTTAATTTTATTTTTCCTAAGTATGATGCTGAGGTTGAGTCGGTTGAATTTTTTGCTAACTATGCCACAGTTGTCGCATTAATACCATTAAGCATCCCTGTACAAGACCCAATAAAGAGCGCAATTGCTGAATGTAATGACCTTGGACATTTTATAAAGCAAGGTTTTCTGATAACCAATGTTAAGATTCTGTCTGAAATTGAAATCGAACATCTTTTAAATAATGTACCTCCTGAAGAGCTATTATTAAAGGAATAAAAAAACCGGTCAATAGCCGGTTTTATGAAAGAATATTAGATTTAAGTCTATTTATCAAGGTCTTCGAATTCAATACTTGTGAACTCGTTACTTGTTACTCCAATTTCTTCAGCAACAAGTTCATGTTGCTCTTCTAACTCAGGTTGATTAACTCTAATGTATTCAACAACATCATTTAATCCTTCAGCAAATTTTTCAAAATCCTCCTTGTAAAGAAAAATCTTATGCTTTTCGAAATAAAACTTACCATCGCGACCAATCCGTTTTTTGCTTTCAGTAATGGTTAAGTAAAAATCATTTCGACGAGTTGCTTTTACATCAAAAAAGTAAGTTCTTTTACCTGCTCTTACCACTTTAGAGTAAACATCCTCTTTGTCAAACCGCTCAACATCCTCAATATTGTCGAATCCTTCTGTCATCATTTCTAAAGATTATTAGGTTAAAAACATTGTATGCATCTCAAAAATAGAAAAATATTTTAATAACCGTTCATCTTTTAAGATAAAATCAAATTCAAGGGAAAATCTATAAATTTTGCTTTTTGTTGATATTTTTGTAAGTTGCATATATACTGATTGATATGAAAATAATATAGCGACATGCGATAAGTGAAAAATATATCTTTTTATAACCAATAATCCTTAATTCTATTGCCACATTGCAATACTGCATCACAGCAACACAATTTTAGCGTTTTTTAATTTTTCTATTCTAAAAATGCCTTTATCTTTGCAAACTTTAATAAACTATTTAATTGTTCGAATTCGTTCTTAAACACTATGATAAGCAGACGATTACTCCGAGTTAAGATTTTACAAGTACTTTTTGCTTACTATAAAAGCGAAAACGAATCGGTTAGCAATGTTGAAAAGGAATTACTCCATAGTATCAATAAAGCCTACGAGTTATACCACTATTTACTTCTTTTACCCATTGAACTTGTTGATTACGCTGAAAGCAAAATTCAGCTTGCGGCTCAAAAATTAGTACCAAGCCGCGAAGATTTGAATCCCAATACAAAGTTTATCGATAATGCATTGGTAAAGCTAATCCGCGAGAATGAAACTTTTATCGATTTTGTTGAAAAGAAGAAGATTAGCTGGGGGCAATACCCTGAAATTATCAGAAATCTCTATCAGAAAATTTCTACATCCGATTATTTTCAGGCGTATATGGATTCTTCAAGCACATCCTTTAATGACGATAAGCAGTTAATTATTTGTATTTTATCAAAGGAACTTGAAGATTTTGATGAATTCTATCAGTATCTTGAGGAGCAAAGCATTTATTGGAACGATGATTTAGAGTTTATGCTGAGCATGGTTGTTAAAACCCTCAAGAAATTCTGCGAAGGTCAGCCTACAGATACACCTCTTTTCCCTATGTACCGAAGTGATGATGATGAGGATTACATCAAACGATTACTTCGTAAGGTGATTCAGTACCACGAGGAGAATGTGAAGCTGATTGAGGAGTATACCAAGAATTGGGAGGTTGATCGGATTGCTAGCATGGATGTATTAATCATGGAATTAGCGCTTACCGAGATTAAGGAGTTTCCATCTATTCCGATAAAGGTTAGCTTTAACGAGTATATCGAAATTGCAAAATACTATAGTACCGATCAGAGTAGCACATTTATAAACGGCGTGCTCGATAAGATAATTCAAACCCTACGCAAAAAGAATCTTGTTGCCAAGCAGGGCAGAGGCCTTATTGGCGAGGAGGATGATCGTTTGGTAATATCAGATGATGAAATTGAATAATTATTTACTTTTGTCATCAAATGTGAAAGTTATGTTTCGACTTTTGTATGTAATTGTATCTATTTGTGTTCTTTCAAGTATTTATTCTTGTAATAGGAAACCTAAAACTGAGCAAGAAGACAATGCTTCGATATCAGACAGCACGGTTAAGAGGTACGCTTTCCTAAAGTTTCGTGAAGATTTTTACGATTTTGGAAGTATTATTCAGGGCGAAGTGGTATCGCATACATTCTATTTCTGCAATACTGGAAACGATGTTTTAATCATAAAGGATTTAATTCCTGACTGTGGATGTACAAAGCCAAAAATAGAGAAAAAAATACTTAAACCAGGTGAGGAGAGCTCAGTTGAGGTTATTTTTGATAGCAAGGGTTGGTATGGTTCTCAATATAAATCAGTAGCTTTGCGGTCAAATACACCAATAAGAGATAAATCGGTTACAATAAAAGCGAATGTGGTTGAGCCTAGGGAGTAAAGAATTGAGAAGTTAGAGAAGTCAAAGAAGTTAAAGAGTATAGATTTTTTTAACGATTAACGAACAACGATTAACGAACAACGAAATAATAATAACCATAAAAACAATTTAAGATGAACAATTTACTATTTGTAACATTACAGCAGCCAGCATCAAATCCTTTGGTAACTTTTCTACCTTTGGTTTTAATCATCGTTGTATTTTATTTTTTCATGATTCGTCCACAGATGAAGCGTCAAAAAGAGCTTCGCAAATTTCATGAATCACTTCAGAAAGGTGATAAAGTGATAATTGCAGGAGGTGTTTTTGGTAAGATTACCGAGGTTAAAGATGAGTATATTGTAGTTGAAATTGACGAAAACGTTAAGGTGAAAGTAGTTAAGAGCACTGTTATTCGTGATTCTTCAGATCTACCTCAACAGAAGTAGTATAAAATTAATATCTTTACAGAGTTTAGAGCGATAAAATAAATTGCTTTAAGCTCTGTTTCATTTCAATCTAATTAGTAAAAGTTGGATTCATCGTTATTACGTCAGTTTGGTCAGGTATTCGATAAAGGTAGGGCGAAATTTAACCAACGCCTTGTCATTTTTATTTTTTTCTTGATTGTATCAACAATAATCTGGTATTTAAGTAAGCTAAGCCACGAGTACTCCACAACGCTAGCCTACCCGATTCGTTATGAAAGTCTACCAAAGGGGAAAGTCCTTGTTGGTGAACCGCCCCGTAAAATACAACTTAGAGTTAAGGCTTTTGGATATACTCTTCTAAAGGAGAAGTTGAGTGCTGCTCTTTCGCCCATAGAACTTGATTTAAACAAGCATTTAAGTCAATCATTCGAAGGTTCTAAACCAAAGCAATTTATATTAACCTATCGGCTTCGAAATGGCATTACGAAACAGCTTGGGAGCGAGATTCTATTAGAGGGAATTGAACCCGATACGCTATTTGTTGAATTGGCTTCTATTGCCGATAAAGTAGTTCAGGTTAAACCTTATATTCAAGCCGATTTTGAGCAACAGTATATGCAGAGTGGAGATTTGACCTTGGAACCACAGGAGATTACCATAAGTGGACCAAAATCAGTTATTGACACCATTGAAATTGTTAGAACAAAGCAAATAAAATTAAAAAAACTTAACCAAGGAGTAACAAAAAACTTATCCCTTATCCCTATCAATCAGGTAAATTTCTCGAGTCGTAGCGTAGTGCTTTCGTTACCGGTTGAAAAGTATACCGAGATAACAGTAAAAGTTCCTGTGGATATTGAAAATCAACCGGATAACGTCAGATTAATGTTTATCCCTCGAACTATCGATGTTAAATGTAATGTAGTGCTTAGTAAGTATTTTACTTTAAAACCTGTGATGTTCAAAGCAGTGGTTGATTATAGTCTAATAAGCAATTCGTTAAATAAGAAATTGAAAGTTCAGCTTATTTCCAAACCTGATTTTGTGGTTTTGGTTGATTTTAGTCCAAAGTATGTAGAGTATATTATTGAGAACCGCTAATGATTAAGCTTGGAGTTACCGGAGGCATAGGAAGTGGCAAAACATTAGTTTGTTCTATTATTTCGGCAATGGGTTATCCCGTTTTTAATGCTGACCTTGAAGCTCGACAAATAGTTGATACAGATCGAAAGGTCATATTATCCATTGAAAGCCTATTTGGAAATGATATTTATGTTAATAACCAGCTTGATAGGATTAGAGTGGCCGAAATGGTTTTTTCAAATCAGGAGATGCTAGAGAAGTTAAATTCAATTGTCCATCCAGCGGTTGCAAGTCATTTTAGAGAGTGGTTAGTTCAATATAAATCGAGTAACTTAGTAGTAAAAGAGGCTGCAATTCTATTTGAAAGCGGAGCAAATTTTGGACTCGATAAAGTAATTGTAGTAACTTCGCCAATTGAATTAAGGGTTAATCGGATTGTTGAACGTGATGGAGTAAACACACGCTCAATTTTTAATCGAATGAAAAATCAGCTACCTCAGGATGAGTTAATAAAAAGAGGCGATTACATTATAGAAAATGATGGGGTTAAGCTAATTTTGCCCCAAATAGTCAGAGTGATAAACGATTTATTTAAAGATTTTTAGCCTAATGGGAAAGTATGGAAAGTGGATTACCGGAGGTTTAGGTTGGGCAATATTTGGGCCAATTGGCGGTATTCTTGGATTTGCAATTGGCTCTATTTTCGATAGCACCGAAATTCATACAAACGTAATCAAAGGAGAGTCAGGACGTAATGGCTTTATTGTTAGTTTATTAGTTCTCTTATCAGCAGTAATGAAGGCTGATGGTAAAATTCTGAAATCGGAGTTAGATTTTGTAAAAAAATATTTCCTCGACAACTTCGGCCCAGCTGCTTCGCAGGAAGCCATGATTCTACTTCGGGATATTCTAAAACAACAAGTTCCCTTAAGGGATGTGTGTGCACAAATTCGAGATAACGTTGATTATTCATCCCGCTTACAGCTAATTCACTTACTATTTGGAGTAGCCTATGCCGATGGAGTTGTAAGCGTTGAGGAGCAGAATGTTATTAATGCCATTGCTAGTTTCTTAGGAATCTCAACTCAAGACTACGAATCGATAAAGGCAATGTTTGTTGTAAATATAAACAGCTACTATACTATTCTAGAGGTTGAACCAACTGCTACCAACGAAGAGATTAAAAAGAGTTATCGCAGCTTAGCCATTAAACATCACCCGGATAAGGTTGGCTATTTAGGCGATGATGTTAGAAAAAATGCTGAACAGAAGTTTCAAAAGATAACTGAGGCATACGATAAAGTAAAGAAGGAGAGAGGGTTTAATTAGTGACAAGTGAAAGATAGAAGTTAAAGAAGTCAAAGAATTGTGAGTTGAAATATCGAACAACGAAAAACTAACAACAATCAACTAATTTATTTTATTAACTTTGCACTCATAATCGAAGAAAATAAAAAAGTATGGAATTAAAAGACATAATGGCAATTTCAGGGCATTCAGGCCTTTTCAAATTTATCTCTCAGGGTCGTCATGGGATTATTGTTGAATCGTTAATGGATGGCAAACGCGCCAGCATTTCAGCTTCATCCAAAGTTAGCTCATTAACCGATATCGCTATTTTTACTAATGATGGCGAGATTGCATTTAAAGAGGTTCTTAAAAAGATTAAGGCTACTGAGAATGGTGGTTTAGCAATTAACCAAAAATCTGAGGATAAGGAACTTAAGAAATACTTTGAGAAAATTTTACCCGATTACGATCGCGAAAGGGTTTATACCAGTGATATTAAGAAAGTAATTACTTGGTACAATCAGCTTCAAGCACTAAATCTACTTGACATTATTGAGAAAGAAGAAGCACCAGCAGAAGAGAATGCACCTGCCAAAGAAGAGGAAGCAAAGTAAATTTGAGTTCATATAAGTAAAGTCGAGCCAATGGTTCGACTTTTTTTTTAGCTTGTAGCATCAAAATATATCGTTATGGATTTAACAAGATATAGTATTTCCAGTAGCAATATTTGGACAGGTCGAGTTGATGATCCTGAGGATATTGATTCGTTTAGGATGCATCAAATCGTTCAATTAGTTGACTTAACAAATTTATCATCGGTTGATAAAGAATTGTCAAAGACAAATATCTGTTTTATTGGCTTTAATTGCGATGAAGGGGTAATCCGAAATTTGGGTCGCGAAGGGGCTAAGCAAGGAGCAAAGTATATACGGCGCGAATTCGCTAACCTCCCGGTTACCTTTGGAAATAGAATGCAAATATTTGATGCAGGAGATATTGAGTGTGTTGATGGAAACATGGAGCAAGCTCAAGAGCAGCTGAAAATAGCGGTTGCTTTACTATTAGAAAATGGTTATTTCCCTATTGTTTTGGGAGGAGGTCATGAATTAGCGCTCGGTCATTATAATGGAATAGTAGATCATTTTTCAAAAAAGAATAATGATAAATCAACCATTGGAATAATCAATTTTGATGCTCATTTCGATTTAAGGCCTTACAAAAACCAAGGCTCATCGGGAACTATGTTTGCTCAAATTGCCGATAGCTGCGTTGAGCAATCGAGCCCATTCTCATACATGTGCTTGGGGGTGCAAGCCAGTAGTAATACCATTAGCCTTTTTAAAAAGGCCGATTCGCTTGGTGTTAAATATATCCTCGGAAAAGATTTTGTTGAGCTCAATTTTGAAAGTATTGGCAAAACAATTGACGAGTTTATCGGCATGCATGAGCACGTCTACTTTACATTATGTAGCGATGTAATCAACGCATCGTTTGCTCCGGGAGTATCTGCAATTCAGCCATTTGGTATGAATGCTGAGGTCGTATTAACTTTTATTAAACAGATATTTAGGTCGAAAAAGGTGGTTAGCTTTGATGTAGCCGAAGTATCGCCCCGATTCGATCAGGATAACCGAACGGCAAAGCTAATCGCCGTTATAATTTTTGCAATAATCAATGTTTTAAATGAGAATAATCAAGCAAATTAGATCGTATCATCATGAACAATAACTCTTTTCTCCCATCAAATTTTGCAATAATTAATTGGAGTACCCTTGAACCCTTTTTCATTCAACTTGAAGCAATGCCATTGAACTTCGAGGATGAGATGAAACTATTCCTCAAATGTAAAACGGAGTTAGAGATGACCATTGATGAGGATCAGGCTTGGCGATATATTCGTTTCAACGTAAATACCCGTGATGAAGAGGCGAAAAAGGCTTTCGAGTACTTTATCGATGAGGTTGAACCAAAAGTAGAAAGTTGGTTTAACAGAATCGACAGAAAATTAGCCGAATCAAATGCAATAAAAATATTTGAGCAACATCATACAATTCCTGCACGTTTGCTTAAAAAGAATATTGAGATATTTCGAGAGGAGAATCTTCAAATCTTTGCTGAACTCCAAAAAGAGGAGCAGGAGTTTGGCGCAATTATATCCGAAATAGTCATTACTATAAACGAGAAACAGTATACACTTCAACAAGCTGCTGAGCAATTACAGGATAATGATAGGACATTTAGAGAGTTGGTTTATCGAAAAATATTCGAGAAAAGGGTTGAGAAGTCGGAAGTTCTAAATGAACTCTTATCGAACTTGCTTCGAAAGCGTTATAAAATCGCAATCAATGCTGGGTATAAGAATTTTAGGGATTACCAACATTTTAACTTAGGACGATTCGACTATACCGTTGACGATATTCAATCGTTTCACAATGCCATTGCCAATGAGGTAAATCCTATTGTTGATGATATTATGCAAGCCAGAAAAGATGCTTTAGGTTTAGACAAATTAAAACCTTGGGATTTACAGGTTGATGTTGAGGGAAAAAAACCGTTAAGACCTTTTACCTCAATTGAGATATTAAAACAGAAGGCCGTTGAATGTTTTATGGCAGTTAACCCTGATTTTGCAGATATATTTTCAGGATTAGATAAAGAAAATCTTCTCGATCTGGATTCAAGATTTGGTAAAGCACCGGGTGGTTTTAATTATCCTTTGCACAAAAGTAATCGTTCATTCATTTTTATGAATGCAACGGGCAGCATGAACGATTTTGAGACACTGATGCACGAGGGTGGTCATGCGTTTCATGCATATTACTACAATCATTGGCCTTTAATCGATTATATGAATACTCCCTCGGAAATAGCAGAATTAGCTTCTATGTCGATGGAGTTAATTTCCATGGAGCATTGGGATGTGGTGTTACCGGATTCAACGGAGTTGAAAAGGGCTAAACGAAAGCAACTGGAAGGATCAATTATAGTATTATCATGGATTGCTGCAGTAGACAAGTTTCAACATTGGTTGTACAAAAACCCTGAGCACTCGCACCACGAGCGTAATCTTGCATGGACAAATATCTACAAGGGATTTTCGAGCCATACCATTGATTGGGAGGGTGCTGAAGAGGCGTTTGTTTTTGCTTGGCAGCGACAGCTTCATATCTTCGAGATGCCATTCTACTACATTGAGTATGCTTTTGCACAGTTAGGGGCAATAGCCATTTGGAAGAACTATCGTCAAAACCCAAAGGAAACTTTAGATAAATATATTAAAATGATGAAGTTGGGTTACTCAAAACCGTTACCCGAGCTATATAAAGAGGCTGGTATTGAGTTTACTTTCACATCGGAGTATGTGGCTGAATTGATGAGATTTGTGAGGAAAGAGCTTAAAGGGTTGTAATTAGTCTAGCTTGTCAATCGAAATCGAGGTAAAATCTTTTATCGAAAGATATGTTTCGGGTAATTCATCAATAGGATGAGTTGTAATCAGACCTACCACCCTCATCCCTGCGTTATAACCCGATTCTATACCTGAAATTGAATCTTCAAAAACCACGCAATGGGCAGGTAATACACCAAGCAGTTTAGCCGCTTTTAAATAAATCTCTGGATCAGGTTTACCCTTTGTAACTCCTGATGCATCAACAACAACATCGAAAAGGTGTCGAATATTTAATGAGTCCAAAGTGAAATCAAGATTGCTTGTTGGCGCTGATGTTGCAACAGCAGTTTTAATACCTGCTTTTTTAAGACTATTTAAAAAAGGAATTAATCCATTTACAGGAGTAATATAGTCTTTATATATCTCTCGATATATTTTCTCTTTTTCCTCACCCAGAGTATTAACTTGCTCTTCAGTTAATTGGTAATCTAACAGTCCATTAAAAGTATCCTTTGTATTTTTGCCAAAATATTTAGTTCTGAATGTACCTTCATCAAAAGGAATATTCTTTGCTTTACAGAACTGAGCCCACGATCTTACGTGGTAAGTGTGATTATCGACAATTACACCATCCATATCAAATATGGCTGCTTGAAAAGAATTCGATTTTTTCATTAATTTTATGCTTGAAATTTATCGGCACAATATTCGTTATAATTTTGTAAAAAACAGAAAGTATGAAGCGGTTATTCCTGTTTATAGTTTTAGTATTTGCTGTAAACTTTACAATGTTGGCTCAAAATAATAATGGAGCATTTATAGTTACGAACCCCGATACGGTTAGGCTTGGCGAGATAAGTTTAAACGACTTATCTGTTGATAATGGAAAGGTTAATATCAACGTTGTTAATAATGGTAATGCTCCTCTTATTTTAAATGAGGTAACCGGTTGCTGTGGAACTAATATAAAGGAATGGCCAAAAGCTCCCATTCTTCCAGGTAAAAATGGGTTAATAAAAGTGGAATTTAGGATTGAACCTCGCCCTCAGATTATTAGCCGAACGGTAACTATTAAATCCAATGCAGCCAATTCAAAAACCCTTAAAGTGCCAATTGAAGGGGTAATTATTGAATCAACCTCAAAGAACGAGATTAAGCTTTGACCTTGATAGGGTAAATTGTTGGAAAGGTATCTTTAATTAAAATCAGTAACCTACAACTAAACGCACTCAGCTATGAAAACAAGAATTTTCATAACCTTAATGTCTTTTATAATAGTTGGTTGTTTTCCTAAAAAGGTTGATAACCAAAAGGTTTGCAATGAAATTATGCAGGCTGATCGCGATTTCAACAAGTATTCCATTGACCATGGTAAGAATGCGGCATTCCTTAAATTTGCAGATGAAGATGTTACATTTCTTGCACCCAATAATTACCCGATGGTTGGCATAAAGTTGCTGGAAGAGCGTCAGGCTAAAAGAACCGATACTACATACATTCTTACCTGGGAGCCCATGTACGCTCGCGCAGCGGAATCGGGAGAGTTGGGTTATACCTATGGAACTTGGGAGTTTAAATTAAAAGCAAGCCCTGATAAAATAAGCAAAGGAACATACACTACCTTTTGGAAAAAAAATCAAAAAGGCGAATGGAAGTATGTTCTTGATATGGGTAATGAGGGTCTTGGTGAGGAGAAAAAATAATATGTCAATATCCCAACTTCTCAATATGCCAATTTTAAAATGATTGCTTATTAATAAATTGGCATATTGTCGCATTGAATAATTGTCTTATTTCTTTAAGTAATCCTTAAATAGCTTCTCAAACTTTTCCACCTTTGGGTTTACTATCATTTGGCAGTATGGTTGCTTAGCGTTATTGGCAAAATAGTCTTGATGATAATTCTCTGCCTTGTAAAAGGTTGTAAATGGCTCAATAATGGTAACGATAGGATCATTCCAAAGACCTGATTTATTGAGTAGATCTTTCACTTCCAATGCCACCTTTTTTTGCTCCTCGTTGTGGTAAAATATCACCGAACGGTATTGGGTTCCAGCATCAGCACCTTGTCGGTTTAGCGAAGTTGGGTCGTGGGTTTTGAAATAGATCTCCAGAATTTTTGCGAATGGAATAACGGTAGGATCATAAACAACCTGCACCACCTCTGCATGACCCGTTTCGCCTGTACAAACATCTTTATAGGTTGGGTTTTCGGTATGTCCACCCGAGTAGCCCGATGTTACGCTTTTCACACCGTTTACCCGATCGTAAATAGCCTCTACGCACCAGAAGCAGCCAGCACCAAGTGTTATGGTTTCGTATTTTGATGAAGTTTCCATATTGCCTTTAATTGTTTTGTTCTGTCCGTTAACATTTATAGCAGTCAGCATAAATACTGATAATGCAAATACTGTAATTTTTGCTTTTGCCATACATCAAAGTTTATGTCAATTAACGCTAGACGATTGAGATTGTTCAAAATGGTTAGCCTGAATATCTTCGTATTGAGAGTTCGAATCAATTTTTTTATAACTTTAAACATTGTGCCTTAATAATTAACCAAAATTAAAGCGATAATTTTAAAATATCGTAACTATTCTGCTGAATACCAGAAATTACTCTGACAGGTTCTTCGAACTCTGTTAGGAAATTTCTAGGGAATAATGACCTTTCAGAGTCTAACGACTCTGAAAGAGTCCTACCGCAAATTCTGTTTAGGCATCTTTGCGGATACTCATATTGTTTATTATTATGTATCTAAAGCTAATTAAATCGGTACGAGAACTTAAGTAAGAATATACTGTGTGGATGACTTCCAAACAAATTATCTACATCATTGCTAATCGATGTGCTTGGCGATTGATAGTAATCCTGTTTACCCATTGTCCAAACAAAGAATAGCGTTGATCCTGGTCGGTATTCCCAACGAGCAATCATTGTTGATTGGAAATCGAGGTAATTTTGATCTCTCTTTGGAAACGAATAATCAGTTACATGATCTCCATTTTCATCAACATCGTACTCTTCATTATCAGAATTGTATTTATACTGCTGGTCGGTGTATTGCACAAATCTATTAGAAAAATTACTTGCCATAGCATTAGTAATATATTTATAGTCAAAGTACATCACGCTGGAGAGGTAAGGTCGAGCATAGTATTGGATAGTTAGCTCAGGATTAAAGCTATATTCTATCCTTAAAGATAGCTCATAGGTTTTCCGGTTAATTGAAGCATTTACATATCGAGTAGAGCCATTCCATTCAGGATTTGACACATACTGAAGTTTTTGCCACCCATAGGAGTATTCAGGAACAAGAGAAAGCGATAGTTTTTTAGACGGTCTGTAGTTAATAAAACCGAAATAACTAGTATTTGAACCTGTATTATCATCGCCCCAATGATTTGAGCCTCCAATTGTAAATGTTAACGACTTTCGTTGATCTGAACTGATGTTATACCAGCTATTCCAACTGCCAGGTAGTTTAAGCATTGGTCCACCTCTGAGGGCGTTACTCGAGAGGTTTTCACCACCTCTGTTAATACCACCTCCAAATCCCCAGTAATTCTTAAATTGTAGATTGAAATTAATATTTCCCCCTTTATATGTTGAAATCCTTCCGAAATTCCAACCTGTCCACTGGTTAAAGTTGATATTAATATTTCGGAATATAAATACAGGTTCCCAAAAGCGTAATCCGACCCAAACTACTTGAAAAATATCGTCAACATTTTGGGCGTAGCCTAAATCGTTGATTTCTAATTCGGGCGATTTCCACGATAGAAAGGTCATGTATCTTACATGGCCTTCACCAACTTTGCCAAACTGTAACAATCCCCCTGTGCCCGTTAATGATGTTCTTGATGAGTCAACGCCAACATATTTGGCATCGGGACGTTGAAAATACCTAGCAGGAGCAGTTTGGGTTGATGCAATAACTTCTTTTGAACCGTTAACATTGCTAAAGTACACTTTGGCATTAAAAAAGTAGTTTTTATTTTTCCAGTATTGCTGAAAATCTAAACCTCCTGTATATGCACTTTTGTGAAGATAATCATTCGTTACATCAAAGGTTTGACGGTTTGTGGCTGTTAAAATACTATTAATCACGCTATTCCCTTTGTTAAACTCTTTTTTTAGCGTGCCTACAAAGTAGTTGGTTAGAGGTTCAACAAGATAATGTCTTCTATCCCCAGCGCTATCAAGAAGCGCATAGCTATTTGAAGTTACACTCTCAAGAATACCAACTGATAAACCATTGTTATTTCTACCGCTTATCTTCGTAGCTCCTAGTATCGTTGAATTGGAAGGAATATTTCCAAATTCTTTATCTTTTAACTCTGGATCAAGCTGAGGAGATCTACCAATTCTTCTTGAGTAGAATAGATTTTCGGCAGCCTGATCGCCATCACCGCCCATTAAGTTAAAGTTGAAAAGGTTGCTTCCAGCAACAAAAAAGGGTCTTTTTTCGGGGAAATAGGATTCGAAGGCGGAAAGATTAACAACCGATGGATCCGCTTCAACTTGTCCAAAATCAGGGTTTACCGTTAAATCGAGAGTGAAATTATTTGTTAAACCTATCTTAGCATCAATCCCGGCATTTAAGCCATTCCGCTTACCAGTCATAAAAGGATTACCAGCTTCTTGCTTAAACCTTTCTGTTTTTGTAACCACATAAGGTGCAATCTCAACTTGTCGCTTTGGAGTAAGTCCTGTTAACCCGTTAATTTCTCCGAAATTGTGAACCCAGCCCGAGGCGTCCTTCGGAATATGTTGCCAAAACGATGATTCCTGTTTTCTGAAATAGTAACGACCAACCTGCAGCCCCCAGGTTAAATTTTCGATATTTGCAAATCTTAGCTGGTTTAGCGGTATTTTCATTTCGGCTGTCCAGCCCTCATCGCTTCTCGCCGTTTTTACCCACCAAATAGGATCCCAGTTCTGATCCTCGTTGTCGCCATCATTGGAAACGATAAAATCCTTTTTCACTCCAGCGGCATTAACCCAAAAGCCGAATGCAGTTTTTTTATCAAAGTATGAATCGATGGATAAACCAACGGCATCGCCATCAATTTCATCGCGGCGTGAAACTCTGTAGGAAACGCTATCGGGTGAGTTATCGAAAGCTTTAATTGCTACGTATAAATAGTCTTTATCGTATAAAATTTGAAACTCTGTTTTTTGCGATGGATTTTTTCCAACATACGGATCGTGCTGAATAAAACCTCCTTGCCAAAAACCTTTTAGCCAGGCGGGGTCGTTTAGCACTCCATCGATTATTGGCGATTCATCAACGATGATTTTTGTTTCGTATAACCTTTTTTCTATAGGTACCTTGCTCTCGTTCTTAGCAAAAATTGAAATGTTTGATGAAATAAGCAGAGCAAGAAGTAGGGTTAATCGGTTTGATTTCATTTCTCTTAATTTGAATTTTAAATAAAATTTCTTTGCTATTGAATACTTCTAGTAATGCTAATGGTTACAAAAACATCCGTTTTGTGTAGCCATTGAAAATCTTTTTTTAATCTCATTACCTTATAGACTAAAGAAATGTTGTTTCGTTGCATTGGTGATTAAAAAAATATAGATAGACAGAAATTGGTTTATTCTTTTAAATTATTCTTTCCATAGATTATACCACTGATTGTAAATGCAATAATTTCAGCTGTGTATGAGATTTTATGTATCTGTAAAATGTTCATAATCGTATGCGCTCTGTGCGATACCGAACATCTTGTAAGCGTTTTATTGGATTTAATTATTTTCAGAACCAATTAAAACAGGACTTCGTTTCTGCTTTTTACTTATATAGATTAAGTCAATTCATAAAAAATGAGGAATAACTGTTTGAAGTTCCACTATTTATTGTTTATTTAAAATGTTTTTTTGATGTTATTTGGTATCAAACCAATTCAATGATCATGGGAAACGTCATTTCGGAATTTCGTAAGAGTTTAAACCTTTTTGATGCAACCTCAATTGTTGCTGGAACCATGATAGGTTCAGGAATTTTTATTGTTAGCGCTGATATCGCTCGAACTCTTGGATCACCCGGTTGGCTCCTTGTTGTCTGGATTCTAACTGGTGTATTAACAATTATAGCAGCCCTTAGCTATGGCGAGTTAGCATCGATGATGCCGCAGGCAGGAGGACAATACGTTTATCTACGCGAAGCGTATAACCCGCTGAGTGGTTTTTTGTTTGGATGGACTCTTTTTATGGTAATCCAAACAGGTTCAATTGCTGCAGTGGCCATGGCTTTTGCTAAATTCATGGGCGTTTTATTTCCGTGGTTTTCGGAGAAGAATATTTGGCTCGATATTGGGTTTCTAAAGATTAGCAATGTCCATGCTCTTGCCATTTTCAGCATTGCTCTGCTTAGTTGGGTTAATGCGCAAGGGGTTCGACTTGGCAAAATAGTCCAGAACAGCTTCACTGTAACAAAGATTCTATCATTAATAGGTTTAATAATTGTAGGATTCTTTTTTGCAAAAAGCACAGGTGCTATAGAGTTAAACTCAAGTATATTTTGGGATGCTGTGCAAATCAAAGATGGTAAATTAATTCCATTAACTGGGTTTGCTTTAATTGCAGCTTTAGGTACAGCAATGGTTGGAGGTCTTTTTGCTGCTGATGCTTGGAACAATGTAACCTTCACTGCTGGCGAAACGGTTAATCCAAAGCGCAATATTCCTTTAAGCCTTTTCTTTGGTTCTTTGATTGTGTTAACGTTATACGTTCTAGCCAATTTTGTTTACCTACAAGCATTGCCACTTCGTGGAACACCCGATGGTGCAACAGTTTTTGAACGTGGAATGCAGTTCGCAACCGATGATAGGCTAGGCACAGCAGCAATGTTTGGCTTTTTTGGAAATTATGCTGCGCTGATTATGGCAGTTTTTGTTGTTATTTCAACATTTGGTTGTAATAATGGAATGATTTTATCAGGTGCTAGAGTATACTATGCAATGGCAAATGATGGTCTGTTCTTTAAAAAAGTTGGTAAACTTAATGCTAAAGGTGTTCCATCAAAAGGTCTGTTGTACCAAGCAATTTGGGCTTCGTTGCTCTGTTTATCGGGAACGTATAATGACCTACTCGACTACGTAATTTTTGCTGTTTTAATATTTTATGTCCTGACAATTCTAGGCATTTATATTCTTCGTAAGAAACAACCCGATGCAGAACGACCCTATAAAGCATTTGGATATCCTGTAGTACCTGCAATTTATATCATTGCATCAACGTTAATCATGATCGATTTACTTATCTATAAGCCAAATTATACATGGCCTGGGCTGATCATTGTACTTTTCGGAATTCCTGTTTACTATATTTGGAGGCATTATGAGAATAAGTCCGAGGTTTAATAAACTACTCTAGAAAAGCGCTTATCCCTGGGTAATTCAATTTCTTTATTGCCAGCTCTTGCGGGTATATAAAGTATTGAACGATTGCCTCGGCGCAAAGCTCATTTTTTCCATCGAATAGTTCGGTTTTGATGTTAGCAAATCTTTTCTCTTTATCGATTAAACTAGCCTTTATAGTCAATAATCCGTTGCTTATAAGAACTGGCTTAAGAAATCGTATTTCCATTTTTGAGGTAACTCCTCCTGTTTCTATTAATACGTATACAGCCCAGCTGGCAACCTCATCCATTAGGGTTGATTGAATTCCACCATGAAGAACATTTGGATAACCCTGAAGATATTCCAATGGATTCCAATTTGTTCCAACTATTTGATTCTTCTCGTCATACCAGAAATCAAGCTTTAAGCCAATTGGATTATTTGGAGAACAGCAAAAACATTTATGTTCGGCAATATTTGCGAAGGGATTATTTATTTTTTTCATCATTGTTTTTTTACAAATATGATAAAAAGTAAGGTTCTTATTGCTTGGGAACTATCAAATTTATGTTTAACAGCAATTTATTGTAAACGTTTGTTTTAAACATCAATATCATATCCAAATATTTATATTTTTGTAAACATAATATAGGATACCATGGATGCATCTGCTGGAAATACAACCCGTGATAAGCTGATTGAAACGGCCAAAGAGCTTTTCCTAACTAAAGGTGTGGATAGGGTAGGCGTTAGAGAAATTGCAACGAAGGCGGGGATTAACCTATCTTTGATGAACTATTATTTTCGGAGCAAGGAGATGCTTTTTGAGGCAATTTTCGAGATGCTGATTAATGAGAAAGCGGGTGTGCTAAAACAAATTCTTGACTCTGATAAACCTTTGGAGGAGAAGATTAGAGAGTACGTATACAGTTATATCGATATTCTTATCGACGACCCTTTACTTGTTTCTTTTGTCCTATCGGTGATTCATAGGAATACAGATAAGATAGCGAATATGAAAGCTATTTTCAAACTCTATAATACCGATTTATTTGCAGCTCAGCTGCGCCAAGAAGCTGAAACAGGAAGGATTAAACCAATTGATCCCGAACAATTTTATGTTAGTATGATTTCGCTAATCCTTTTCCCGTTCTCCATTAAACCGCTAATTGCCGACAGGAATAAGCTAGATGAAAGAGCTACTAAGCTCTTTTTAATAGAAAGAAAAAGGGCAGTTTACGAGATGTTAATTTGTTCGATTAAAGTATAATAGCTACGGGTTAGTTTTTAGCCGTTCGATTTTATAAATTCTAACCTGCTTTATTAAGTATTGATCTTTATCCTTCATCCGTTGGATTTTCCGAACAATATCCATTCCCTTAACTACTTTGCCAAAAGCAGCGAACCCTTGTTCATCGGGATTTCTATTCCCTTTATAGTTAAGTTCAGGTTGATTACCAATACATATAAAAAACTCTGATGAAGCTGTTCCGGGCTCCATTCGAGCCATTGAGATAACTCCGTTTTTATGTAAAACCCCTGTTGTTTTGGTAGTCTCGTGTTTTATGGGGGTTAATTGGAGTCGTTCAATGGTCGAATCCTCGCAGTATCCACCTTGAATAACTTCAATCTTTGATGAACTATTTGGCTGGTTGTTGTACCGCACTACTCTATAAAAAGTGGCATGATTGTTATACTTTCCTGCATCAACATAGGCAAGAAAATTTGCAGAGGTTGTTGGAGCTTTATCGCTGAATATTTCAAGGGTAATATCACCCACTTCGGTTGAGATTACCACCTGAGGATTTTGACACTCACTGTTGATATTTAGTAAAATTCCAAAGATAAATATTAGCATGCATTTCATCTTTTAAACTATTAAATTTATAGGAGGTTAAGAAGAGATTGCAAATTAACCAAAATACTTTTTTATTAATTGATTTTTCTAATAAAAATAATGCCTTCATCAATTTTTATTAACTTCGTTTTTCATGTTTTTTTAATGTGTTTTTTAACTTTGTAAGTTTAATTTATTGAATTTGAAAGATTTATACCAATATAAATATTTGAAAAACCGTATACTTTTGCTTGAAACCGTTAATTTGAGGCATTTCCTACTTACTGTTCTCGTCCTTCTTACATTTGAGTCTATATCTCAGACATACACTTTAAAAGGGTTGGTTTATCAGAATACTACAAAAACAAATTTAATTGGTGCAAATATTCTTTTATTAGAAACAAATCAGGGTACTTTTTCCGATAAAGACGGTCGGTTTTCATTTTTGGTTTCGCCTGGTAGTTATACTATCAGAATCAGCTATATTGGATATTCTAGCTACGAGCAGAAGATTGTTATCAGTAAAGATCAAAATATCACTATAAATTTAGAGCCGATCGAAGAAGAAATATCAGAGATAACGATTACAAACAGCCGATCTAAACAAAGTATTGATAACCCTCAAACTGGTATGGTGAAGTTATCCATGCTAGATATTAAGAGGATACCTGCGTTTTTAGGCGAAAGTGATCCTCTAAAAGCGATTCGTCTTACACCAGGTGTTCAGGCTGGTGGCGAAGGAAATGCAGGTATTTTTGTTCGAGGAGGCGATGCAGGGCAAAATTTGATACTACTTGAGGATATGCCTATCTATAATCCGTCGCACTTGCTTGGATTGTATTCAGTTTTCAATCCCGCCATAATCAAGAGTGTTACGCTATATAAAGGATCTTACCCTTCGGGGTACGGTGGGAAAGCATCGTCTTTAATGAAGATTGGGATAATTGATGCTATTCCTCAAAAGCCCGAGGTTGAAGGTAGCGTTGGGCTCATTTCATCGCGAATTGCGGTTCGGGTTCCTCTTTTTAAAGGTAAGGCTTCGCTTATGCTAGGTGGCAGGTATACTTATCTTCAGGTGCTCCAGCCCATTTTTAATGCATTTCAAATAAAAAACGATTATCTTAAAAATAACGCGTACAACTTTAACGACTTAAACGGCCGATTTGAAGCTCAACTTTCACCAAAAAACAAGATAATAATTAACAGCTATTCAGGTGTTGACCATTATGAATACCTGCACTCATCAAGTGGGATAACAAATAAGATGAACTGGGGAAATCGGGCTGCAACGCTAAAGTGGATTCATTTTTTCAGTTCTGAGTGCTCATGGTCAAATACATTTGGTTTCACCACTTACTTTTTTAATCTTAATGCAACCTACAAGCAATACGGACTTAAATTAAAATCAAAGGTTAGCGATCCTTTCTTTCGATCGGAGGTTATGTATTCGTTTTCGAAGCATTTTGTGCAAGTTGGAATTGAGCTTACAAAGCATTCTCTTATACCAGAGTCGGCAAATGTTAATATTAATGAGAATCGATATAGAAGTGAGCTGAGATTTAGCTCAGGTGAAGCATCTATTTTTTTTAACGATACCTACGACTTGAATTCAAAAATATCAATAATTACTGGAATAAGAGGAACTATTTATGCGCACTTAGGACCATATGATAGATTTTCGACTGATGCTCAGGGCGTGGTAATTGATTCATCACACTACGGACAAAATGAAATTGTAAAAAAATATTATGGTATTGAACCTAGAGTATCTGCAATCTATAAGCAATCGGAGAGCGGTTCATTTAAAGCTTCTTTATCTCGCAATTATCAGTTTATACATTTAATATCAGTAGGCACGGTAAGCCTACCCACTGATATTTGGTTTCCTAGCACATTTAATGTCAAACCAGAGTATACCGATCAGATATCTTTGGGTTACTTCAAAAATTTTCAGAAAAACAAATACGAAACCTCCTTTGAACTGTATTTTAAGCGCTTAAATAATGTTATAGAGTTTAAAAACAGCCTTATGACCAACTATAAAAATAACGAATTCGAGAAAAGTATTACCCGTGGTATCGGATATTCCTTTGGTGCAGAATGGTTGTTTCGTAAAAGTTTAGGTGATTTTACAGGCTGGTTGAGCTATACGCTTGCATGGTCGATTCGTAAATTCAATGATATAAATAATGGAGATTTTTTTTATGGGAAATACGATCGACGCCACGATCTTGCTTTAACTCTGCAATATCAGGTTAGCAAGCACTGGAGTCTTTCGTCGCTGTTTATATACTCAACCGGAAATGCAATGACATTGCCAGCAGGAAGGTACATGATTCAAGGGAGCATTGTTAATGATTATACCTCCGTTAACTCTTTTCGAATGCCTGCTTATCATCGTTTAGATATTTCGGCAACCCATGCACGAAAAGTTGACAATAAATATGAATCGATTTGGAATTTTTCAATCTACAATCTCTACAATAGGTCAAATCCTTACTATGTTTTCTTTGAAGCAAAAGGTAATCTTGACGAGTATTACTTATCTGTAAAAGCCAAGAAAGTATCTTTATTCCCTATTCTTCCTTCGGTTTCATGGACTTTTAAGTTTTAATTATGAATAGATATTTAAATTTGATAGTAATCTTATTGTTTCTGACAGCATGTCAGGATGATAGCTTTGAAACACCCAATTACACGCAAAAAATTGTAGTAGATGGTTGGATAGAACAGGGTCAACCCGCTAGGGTTTTTTTAACCCTTAGCGCACCTTACTTCTCCGAGGTAGATTCAGTTACACTTCGTAAACTAGTGCTCAAGTGGGCTAAGGTTACTGTAATTGATGGTTTAACCCAAGAAATATTAACGCTGAAAACCAATCAGGACTACTTCCCGCCTTATGTTTACGAAAGCACAACGCTGAGAGGGATAATTGGACATACGTATGGTTTGAAAGTAGAGTACGGAGGTAAAACGGTAACATCAACAACACATATTCCAGCGATTCAACAATTGGACAGTATTTGGTTTAAACCTGAACCAGGAGTTGATACTGCTGGATACATAAGGATTCTTTTTACTGATAAACCGGGTATTGATAATTTTTATCGAATAACGTCAAAAACAGGAAGCCAGACAAAGAAATACACTCCTGTTTTCTTACCAAATTTGGATGGACGGATTGTCGATGGACAAAGCATTGTGCTGAGCATCTCAAATGAAAAGGATTTAAATCCTTTATTATTTAATGTTAACGATACTGTAAATCTTAAAATTTGCACAGTCGATCAGCCCGTTTTTAATTTCTGGAATAGTTTATATCAGGAGCTGCAAAATACTCAGAACCCTTTTGCAGCAGCAAATATGAATGTAAAATCAAATGTAAAAGGAGGGTTGGGGATTTGGGCTGGGTACGGAGTGAGTAATTATAGAATTGTATGTAAATAAAAAAACCGCCTTTTGAAAGGCGGTTTTTTTACTACTAATTGATTATCTGGTAAAATACTTATCATTTAATTCTGCGATGTAGTCTTCAATGTCTGTAACTAAAGTGTCAAAACCTTCTTGGAAATAGGTCTTAATATCAATAGTAGAATTGTCTTTAAATACAAACCGTTGTCCCATCTCATAATAAGCTATTTCTTCGTCTTGTTGGGTGTTTGGATTATATACAGTTTCATAATATACCGAAGGGAAAGCAATGAGTTTTGCAATAATCAGATTATTATCAACGTAACAAACAGCTAGATCGGAATATTTATTAATGATATCGCATTGTGCAGCAACATATAGCGAATCATGTAACTCGCTCGATTCATCAAGAGCACTCATTTTTGTATTAATTGTGGCCAAATCAACATTTCCAACCACCTTAATGTTCATTAGTTGGAAGATTGCATTGCCGCTAGTTACATAATCGGTACCGATTTCAGCATTAAGGTTTTCATACGACCAATCACCCTTGGCGCTTAAAGAGAGTAATAACAGCGTTTTGCTGCTTTTTGTCCAGTTAAAGCTTACTGCACCGCTAACATCGTTTTTATTGTTTGCGTCAAATGTAAATTTGAATGGGGGCAATTCTAACGAAGTGATAAATGAATTTGGTTTTTTATCGGCATTTTCATAGGTAATATTTAGAGCATATGATAAAATTACATCTTGATTAATTTTTAGCTCACTCTTTATTTGTTTTGGTAAATCTCCAGTATATTCACTACCATTAGTATAGTCGCTCCACCAAGTGAAAGGTCCAGCTTCAACTTCGAAACCATATACTCTGAAAACGGCGTTGTTTGTTGTTCCTGAAAAAGTAGAAGGAAATTCAATTCGGATCTCGTCACCTTCGGTAAAATTCCATGTAGAATCTGCGGGAACCCATGTGTAAGTACCTTTTGCATTATCCCATATCTGAGTAATGGTTTCGGAACTAAGATTTACTTTTAAGTCGTTTGCTACTCGTTTTGCATTGAAATTTTTTAAACTCTTTGCAATTCTTATAGGTTTTAAGAATTCATTGAACTGACTCACTTTAGCAGGAGAACTCATATTCGGGTTGTTACCAAATACAGAACCGAGCATCATGTAGTCAAGCATATTTGTCGCTGCATCGATTGTAGGGCCCTGTTCCATTAACTTTACCTCATTAAGCATGGCTATACCATTTTCTTCAATAGAAGCCTTATTCTCTTCAACGCTTAGAGGGCTGAATTTTTGAGAGTTATCCTCTTTTTTGCACGATGCAAAAAACATAACACTTGCTGCTGATAGCAATAATAGGAATGATTTAATTTTCATATACATTAGATTTGGTTAATAATTTATATTTTCGTTTATATGTTATCCTAAGTTTTAATAAAAAGAACAAAAACTATAATAATACTTTAAAGTATTATTATTAATGCAATTTACAACTTTTACGCTTTAAAGTTAATAAAATGAGTTGATTAAATTATGATGTAAAACATAGTTTATAATGTTTTTAAACAATCCGAAATTGAATTGTAAGAAGTTGCATGAAAAAACCCTAACCAAAACAATGCTTGGTTAGGGTATAATATATTGTATTATATGCTTTTAATGCTGAATATTCTTAACCGTTTCGGGATCGTGTTTGTGTTTGAAAAAAACTGCAAATAGAATAGCAACAATCAAGGCGTATAATGCAAAAGAAAGCCATATCCCATGCCAATCCTTTCCGTTGGCTGAGGTAAAATACTTATCAATAACAAAACCGCTAATTTTACTACCCAAAAAGGCACCAAAACCATTGGTCATCATCATAAATAGTCCTTGTGCACTCGATCGTATCGAAGGGTCTGTTGTTGTCTCAACGAACAAAGAGCCAGATATATTGAAGAAATCAAATGCCATTCCGTAAACAACACATGAAACAATTATCATCCATAGCCACTCGGGTGAAGGATTACCATAAGCAAATAGTCCAAAACGCAATACCCAAGCAATCATGCTAAATAGCATTACCTTTTTTATACCAAAACGCTTTAAAAAGAAAGGTATGGTTAGAATAAATAGTGTTTCTGATATCTGTGAAATAGACATTATTATTGTTGAATATTTTATTACTAGCGATGAAACGAGATTTGGGTAATTAAAAATATAGACTAATTTATCCCAAAATGAATGAATACTTTGCAAATGAGGTAGAAAAATAGTGTTAAACCCATTTAATAAATTGGCAAATTTTGGAACATTCCCAAAATCTGTAAGAAACGAATCGCCATACATATTTGTCAGCTGAAGTGCGCCTCCAAGAAACATTGCAAAGATGAAGAACAAGGCCATTTTAACATTTGCAAATAATTTGAAGGCTTTTAGTCCAAACATTTCTAAAATTGATGCATTCTTAGAAATTGATTTCTGAGGTGGGCACTTAGGTAGAGTAAAAGAGTAAAGACCAAGCCCAATAGCTGCAACAGCCGCAATGATAAATTGGTTAGCATTTTCTTTGCTTCCCGAAAGGTTCGTAATCCACATTGCAACTATAAATCCTATTGTTCCCCATACTCTAATGGGAGGGAAAACTTTAACGATATCAAAATTATTATTCTTTAAAATATTATATGATATTGAATTTGATAACGATATCGTTGGCATATAGAAAATCATTGCTAAAAAGATAACGTAGTATAGCGTGTTAGGGTCGTTTACCTGTGGCACGAAGAAAAGAACTATACCGTAGAGTATTTGTAGAATGCCATACAACCTCTCGGCATTTATCCATTTATCAGCAATAATACCTGTAATTGCGGGCATAAAAAGCGAGGAGAGTGCTAGTGTCGAAAATATTGCTCCAAATTGTGCTCCACTCCAACCTTTTGCGTTAAAGCAATAGGTGCCTATGGTTATTAACCAAGCTCCCCATACAAAGAATTGCAAGAAGCTCATTGCTGTTAGCCGTAACTTAATATTCATAATACTTTGATGTTAATTATATTGTCATTAATTTAGTTTCTTAGGGGTTTAAATGTAGTAAGAAAAATAGATTCTAATGGGCAAAGCCTTTTTTTTTGATCTAAAAAGTGAATTCAAATCTTATTCCTTGATTTGTGGAAAAATGGTAGGTTTTTTAAATTGTTTTTGGGTTCTTTTTATTTTATAAGTCAGAAGTTGGAAATCGGAGTCCTTCACTTGTCGCTTACCACTTGCCACTTGCCACTTTTCGCTTCTCACTTTCCACTTTCCACTTTTCTATCCCTTAACATTCGAATAGATTTGATTCAGCATTCTTGCTAGTTCCCTTACTTCAATTGGGCTAAGCCCTTTCAGTTCACTTTGTGTAAAATCAATTGCTGTTTGGGTTGCCTTTTCCTTTAATTCCTTTGATAGTCGGGTAAGAAGTATTTTTGAACCTCGCTTATCATCAGCATCAGTAATTCTTTTGATCAAGCTTTTTTCCGCCATTAAATCGAGGGTTCGCGATAAGGATGCTTTATCTCTGCTTAACCTATCGGCAAGCAGGCCATGTGAGATATTATCCTCTTCCCATAGAATCGATAGGATAAACCAAAAATCTACGGTTATTTCCTCTTTGAAAACCTGAAGAAATTCTCTATTCAATTCGTTTCTAAAAGCAATTGCGCAGCGATAGAGTATTAAGGCAAATTTAGCCGAATCGTTTTCGGGATTGAACATGGTTGAACGTTTTACAATTTCAAAAATATAAAAAGATTTAATGAATGCTGGTTGGAAATATATTGTTTTGACCTTCGAGCTTTATAAAGACAATTATGTCCACCTCTTTTTTTGCCATTCAATCTTTTCCTTTTCGGTAAGAAAGGTCCACGCAACAAACCGGCTAATCTTTTGCCCTTGAGCCATTTTAATGGTTTGCACATTCAAGGCTTGATAAGCCTTTAGCGCTTTGTAAATTGATGGTAAACTTGCATTTTTAGAAACCAATGAAGTAAACAAAAAGCATTGCTTTGAAATTTCTGCGCATTGTTCCACCATTCTGCGTAAGAAAGCCTCTTCACCACCCTTACACCAAAGTTCATTGCTCTGTCCACCAAAGTTCAACGTTGCTTTTTTGCCTTTGCTTAACCCAAGGTTATGGAGCTTGCGGTTGCTTTTTTCAGCAGCCTCTTGGGCTGAGCCATGGAAAGGAGGATTGCAAATTGTAAAGTCGAACTTTTCATCTGTTCGAATGATGTTTCGAAAAATATTATCAGGTGAAGGCTGCAAGCGTACCTCCACATTATTTGTAAGATTTGAATTTGAATTCACAATCTCTTGGGCAGAATCAATCGCTTTTCTATCAATATCCGATCCTACAAAACGCCAGCCATATTCTTTAACACCGATGATGGGGTACACGCAATTGGCACCTACGCCAATATCCAATCCAACAATTTTTTCGCCTCGCGGAATAACCCCTCCATTGTTGGACGCGAGCAAATCAGCGAGGTAATGAATATAATCAGCACGACCAGGAATTGGTGGGCAAAGATAATTGGCTGGGATTTTCCAATGTTTAATATCGTAAAAATGGCTCAAAAGAGCTTTGTTTAAAGACCTTACTGCTGAAGGGTTCGCAAAATCGATGGTTTCGGTTCCGTATTGGTTAATGAAAACAAATGGTATAAGCTCGCTATTGCTCGTTATTAACTCCTTGAAATTATATTGAAATCGATGTGGATTCCGTGGGTGAAGCCCTGTTTTTTCTATTTCTATTTTGAATTGGGATGGCATGTTTGACATTTTCTATTGGGTAATAACTAGTGCGATAAAGGTAATCCATTCGATTGATAACAAACTGAAATATCAACTACGTTAAGGCTAAAAAATGATCTGTTTCAGTTTTAATGAATCGAAGAATAAGATATTTCTTTATTTTTATTCAGCTCTTTCATAAACAATTTGACTTCGATTATCAATCAAGATTTTTTTATTTATCTTTAGAATGTGTAAAAGTAGCGTTTAGTAAAACTTCATGAAGTTAATTATGAGAATCATAAAAATTGTAGCATTAGGATTTATATTAGCCATTACTTCATTGCATTGTTTTTCTCAATCGAATAATTTTTTTATTCCTCAGAATATTCAAAAAGCTTTTGCACGAAAAACTCGTTCAAGTGATGGTAAGCCCGGTATTGTATATTGGCAAAATCGAGCCGATTACAAGATTGATGTTGCGCTCGACCCTAAGACCCTCATTGTTTCCGGTAAAGAAACAATAACATATACAAATAATAGCCCCGACTCGCTTAAACACCTCGTTTTTCATTTATTCCCGAATATGTATAAGAAAGGGAATATGCGCGATTCTGATATCGACCCTGCCGATGAATCGGATGGGCTGACTATTGATAGGGTTTCGGTTAATGATGTTGAACTAGATGAAAAGGCAAGGAATGAGTTGCTTTACACCGAGCATACCCTTTTAAAAATGAGGTTAAACCAAAAACTACTCCCCGATAAACAGATATCAATAAATATTGATTGGCATTATACTTTAAACCGGAACTCTCACATTAGGACAGGTGCAGTTGATTTATCGAGTTTCTTTGTCGCATATTTTTTTCCAAGAATAGCAGTTTACGATGATATTGATGGTTGGAATTACTACAAATACACCAATGAGCAAGAATTTTATAATGATTTTGGCTCTTTTGATGTTTCAATTTCAATGCCTCAAAACTATTTGGTATGGGCTACAGGAATCCTGACAAATCCTGAACAGGTTTTAAGCGAAAAATATCTTAATCGGTTTAAGGCTGCTAACCAGTCAAATATAATAATGCATATTATTGATACTGCTGATTTGAAGCTAAATGATTTTACAAAAGCCAATCAGTTAAATGTTTGGAAGTTCAAGGCCGAAAACGTAACTGATTTTGCCTTTGGCACTAGCGATCACTACCTTTGGGATGCAACCTCTATTATCGCCGATAAACAAACCGGTAGAAAAGCATTGCTGGATGTGGCCTACAATAAAGAATCAGCAGATTTTTATAAGGTTATTTCAATCGGGCGCCAATCGATGGAGCTGATGTGTAATAGTTTTCCGGCCTCACCTTTTCCTTTTCCTAAGATTACGGTTTTTAATGGTTTAAGTGAAATGGAGTATCCAATGATGGTAAACAATCGTTCATACGATGATATTCATAGTACAATAGATTTAACTGCCCACGAAATATTTCATTCATACTTTCCTTTTTATTGCGGTTTTAATGAGGTGCAGTACGCATGGATGGATGAGGGTTTAACCTCTTTAGCAACCTATCTTTTTGTTTCAAAGATGGATCCAAATTTTGCAACAATTTGCTTTGTTGAGGAGTATCAACCCGAAATGGGAACAACCCTTGATCTTCCGTTATTTACAAATTCAAGCGTTTTGCGACGCCCTGTTTATGATTACTTGTCGTATCCAAAATCTGCTCTCTTCTTTCTTTTCTTAAGAGATGTTTTGGGTGATGACGTTTTTAATAAATCAATACAGGAGTTTATTTCACGTTGGAACGGGAAACACCCATTGCCATACGATCTTTTTAATACCATTTCGAATGTTTCTGGTCAGGATATAAATTGGTTTATTAAACCTTGGGTATTTGAATTTGGTTACGTCGATCTTGGAGTTAAAGATATCGCTCAACTGGGTGAAAAGTACAATATTATCATTGAACGATTAGGTAATTATCCAGCTCCAATAAACCTCAAAATAAATTTTCAGGATGGTAGGACTGAAAACATTCATCAATCAGCCGCGGTTTGGAAGAATGGAGAGACTAATTTTGTTATTGAAACATCGATTTATAAGAAAATCATTAAAGTTCAGCTGCTCGACGAGTATGGAATTGATATCAACCCTTCGAATAATTCGTTTACACTGAACAGGTGGAGACTGAATAATAGTAAGTGATTAATTAGACCTCAGATTTCAGATATCAGAAAGAAAAAAAGCTATTTGGTTAGCAACATCTTTTTAACCGTATGTAATTTCTTGGTGTCGAGAACAATAAAATATATTCCTTCAGGCTGATTCTGTGGGTACCATTCTATGCTATACAAACCAGAATTTTGAGAACCTTTGAAAAGAGTAACAACTCTATTTCCAATTACATTCATAATCTGTAAGGTAACATCAGATGTTTCAGTTAGATTATATTTTATTGTGGTGTGAGTTGTAAACGGGTTAGGTGAATTCTGCTCAAGGTTTTCGGAAAATTCAATAATTGGTTTTTCAATGTCAGTGCTAGTAAGCGATGGCTTTCCAGCCTGAACCCATGCAGTATAAATAAGTTCAGCAAAGGCGTTTGAACCGTTTTTGAATAGTTTAATGGTGTACTTGTTCGTTTTGTTCCACAGTGCATCATTGTAGGCACTTGATGTTGTACTTCCTCCGCTTACGCTTTTCGCATAGTTATCGGCTATTAAAATCGAATCGACATACATATATATAGTCGAAGATGTACTGATTTACATTTGAAATGTTAGCAGCGCTTGTACCTGTATAGGTTATTGAAGAGCTATAACTCCCGATCATTGTTGTTTCGTAGCGCAAATGTATTCCTGAATTTCCTGTATTTTGTCCGTTATAATTATTCGTAATGTGCAAAGGCATATGCCCATCAGCGACATAATGCCCAAGATCAGCTGCAAATTGTTTTGCTTTTGTCCAATCGTAACGTTTCATGCTGTTTCTCAACGAATCAAAAGCCACTTCGGTTGCCCATGGAAGAGTTCCATTACTATTTATTGTCGATTGTCCATATTTTACAACAGCTGCATCATAGTTCTGCTCTATTTCTCCAGTATTAATAAAATCGGTATAGTTGTCAATATCGATGTAGTGTCTTTTGGCTTCGTTTGGATCATAATTTGGATCACTTGCATTCTTACGATAATCGGCATCAGATGCGTGGGCTGACAAGTAAGATGTCCATGCATTAAAATCATTCATTTCTGAGTTAAACGAAAGAGATACTTTTTGGCTTATTATTGAATGTCCAACACCACCCCAGCTAATCAAGAGTATTGAAACAAAAACAAAAGCAAATACTATAATAAATTTTTTGATCACTTTAAAACCTTTCATTTAGAGAATTTGATACAAAGCTAATAATTCAGTAATTTATTAAACGATGAATTTGCTGATAGGTTTAACTCGCAGTAAAAACTTAGAAAATATAACTAGAAAGTTGAATATTATCGGGTTTTTATAATAGGAATGAAAAAAACAAGGATGGTTTTATCCACCCCTGCTCTTAATTAATTTGTTTAATGCAATTCTATTTCATCCTATTGTTGAACTCAAGCCCGCTAATAGTTTGAGAACTTTTCTCAATTATTACTACCCTATAATTCAAATCAATCAATTGGATTGAATTATCAGAGTTGGTTTTCTCAACTTGCTTTTGCTCAACCAAATTCTTTATCGTCTCTTCAGTAATCGTTGAATCATTTGAGGTGTAAATTGTAATCTTAACTGGGCAATCGAATTCGGAAGTAAACCCCAATATCATTGAGTTCTGCTTAAGAACCATTGTTAGATAGTTGGTGTCGTATGGATCGAAAAAATTATCAACCTTTAAGTTGAACATGCTCACGCTATCGGTTTCTGTTAATCCTTTTTTTATGGCAACTTTTACTGGAACAAAGATTGATTTATGAACGCTAAGCGTATCAATTTCGCTAGGGTTGAACCAAATCTTAACAGTGTGCGTACCAACATAGGTTGAAACACCGGCAACCCCTTTAACCTTTCTCATCTTATTGGCAAAGCTCGATGAGCTGCCGAAGCATTTGATATTCTTTAAACCCGATTGCTCGTAAGTGCTCATCTGATCTTTGGTGGTCATATCTCCCCAGTATTGTGAGATGGTAGGAACCTCAAACGATTGACCTATAATAATTCCAATGGTTATTAGCACTACAAGAATAATTGCCGGTAACCATTGCTTCCCTTTCTTATTGATTGCAAGGGTATCCTTTTCAGGACAAACGTGCATGCAATCGCCGCACATATTACAGTCGACATGCTTCACCGTTTTCTGCGATGCCACATCAATTGCCTGAGGGCATGCTCTTGTACAGATTTGGCAGCTTGTACAGGTTTCGGTATTCCTTGTTATTTTAAGGAAAGGAAAAACTTTATTATCAATGCTCAGCAATTCAAGGGCGTAGGCAGCAATACAAAGAGCTGCAAGGAGCCAAATAAAGCGGATGTTAATTCCAAAATAGGTAAGGGCAGTGTATAAACCCGTTAATCCAATGAAAAGTAAAAAGAATCGGAATATATTCGATAATGCACCCAGCGGGCAAACGTATCTGCACCAAAATAATCGGATGTAGAATGAACCGATTATAACTAGAGCGATTGCTGATATTGCCATTATAATCGACACATCTGAATCGAATCCTGTAACTGCGGCATAATAGGGATCGAATTTTTTACAGAACAGCTCGCTTGAGGTAACGGTAAAGTAAACAGTGATGAATAGAAGTATGTATTTTAGCGAGCGTAATCCTCTGTCGGCTATTCCTGATATGGTGTAACGCATTTTATACTTTTCTCCAAGTCTTCCAATCCATTCTGAAATAGTCCCGATTGGGCAGATAAATGAACAAAATAGTTTGCTAACCAGAACGATGACGGCAATTAATATAATTCCCATAACTATCTGTGCGCTGGTCATTGAGCAGGCTAGGGAATTATTTACAAAGTAGCTCGATAGCGCTTGTATTCCACCGAACGGGCAGTATGCCTCAAAGTCGGGGAAGTAGTTTTTATCGGTATAATATCGAATGCTCATGTATACAAGCAACCCAATGATAGCGAACTGAAAGAACAGCCTGTAAGGATTTATTTTGAATTTTTTCATCATTTTTTTAATTAAAAACCCCAGCGAAATGAAATGCTGGGGCAATAAGAAACCTAATCTAACCTAACCTATTAATTTGATTTCTTTTTACAATCTTTTTTGCAATCAGCCGATTTTGTGCAACCTTGAGCATCGGTTTTCTTTTCACAACATGCGGCAGATTTATGAGGGCAATCTTTTGTAGCACAATCAGCTGACTTAGCACAAGCTTCTTTTTTATCACATTTTGCGCACTTTTCTTTATCGCAAGTTTTTTTATCGGCGCATTTTGCTTTACAAGAAGTAGTATCAGCGGGTGTGGTAACATCTAAGCAGGTTGAAGCGCTAGGGCATCCTTTGCAACCCTCAGGCATATTTCCTTCAGTTTGGGCTTTTGCAACAGTTTTTTCGCTTTGTGCAGATATTCCAACCACAACGATTAGCGCAAGAACAACGATACTTGCAGCAATTACAATAATTCTTCTTTTCATCTTTATTTAATTTTAATGATTTTCTTGAGACAAAAGTATCCTTTACATAATTCACCTCGTGTTATATCCTCGTTAATTCATGTTATAGTTATGTTAAATATTAGATTCAGAAGCAAATCCTTTTTACTTTTGCTGTATGAAAAGATCTAGATTTCAGTTACTCCTGCTTATTGCAACTTTATCGTGCCTAATATTTCTTGTAGGGATACAAATATCGTGGATTTTGAAGGAGGCAAAATTGCAGGAAGCGCAATTTAATCGTAGCGTTGGTATGGCGCTTAAACGAATCGAGAATAATATCGAAAAGTTTAAAAGTTGTACTAATAATAAGAAATGCTCATCGTGTAGATTATTGACTGTAACTCTTAAGCAGGCTGCAAATCTCGATTCTATCATCAAAAGCGATCTTAACTTCTATGGAATCAACCTAGATTTTAATTATGGAATCGTTGATTTAAGGGAAGAAACAGGTAAAGCCTTAAAGGGTTGCTATGTTACAAGCAATTTAGCCGAAAAACTTCAGCAAAAGGGTTATGAGCTGAAAATTAACTTTCCAAAAAAACGCGATTTTATCCTAGCCCAAGTAGGTACCATATTCATAACTTCTATCATTCTTGTAATACTTGTAACGTTATCATTCCTCTTAATATATAGGTTTTATCGGCGTGAAAGGCTCCTTTCTGAGCATGTTTGCAATTTTATCAATAACATGACCCACGAGTTCAATACACCGCTTACCAATATTGGCTTTGCCAATAGCATGCTTGCAAAGAATGAGCTCATTGAGAACGACCCTAAACTTTCATCCTATTCAGGAATTATTCGCGATGAGCAAAAACGGTTAAAGGAGAGGGTTGAGCTGTTGCTTAGAGCATCGCAGAGCGATTCCATTTTACCAACCAACCTCGAAACTGTTGATTTGGCTAAGATCGTTGAGGATGTTGTGGAAACTCTTCAGGCTCAAATTGATGAAAAACAGGGAGTTGTTTCAATTTTGAAATCGGGTGATGATTTTATACTTAGAAGTAACATCGATCAGCTACATATTGTCATAGGTAATATTGTCGATAACGCCCTTAAATACTGCAATATATCACCTCGAATAGATATTCACTTAAAAGCAAGTCCTAAAAATCTGATGATTGAAATCATTGATAATGGGGTTGGAATTTCGTCTGAGCATCTACAGAATATATTCGAAAGATTTTACCGAATCCCACAGGGCGATACTCACGATATAAAAGGGTTTGGATTAGGGCTATTCCACGTAAAAACCATTATTGATAGGCTAGGAGGGAAGATATCTGTTTCGAGCACTAAGGGAAAGGGAAGTATTTTTGTTATTGAGATTGAGCGAGAAGTGACAAGTGAAAAGCGAAAAGTGGAAAGTAACCAGTAGAAAAAAACCTAACAACAACCCAAAATGACACCAACAATCGAAAAGGTTCGTATACTTCTAGTTGAGGACGATGTGAACCTTGGTTTCCTTTTGGTTGATTATCTCGAATCGCAAGGTTTTGATATAAAACTTTATAATGATGGATTATCGGGATTTAAGGGATTTCAGCTGAATTCTTATGATTTATGCATCATTGATATTATGCTTCCAAAAATGGATGGCTTTACCCTTATTGGAAAGATCAAAGAGATTAACGCTAAAATTCCTATCATTATTCTTTCTGCCCGTTCTATGAAAGAGGATAAGATTAAAGGCTTTCATATTGGTGTCGATGATTATATCACCAAACCGTTTGATGAGGAGGAATTACTTTACAGAGTTAAGGCTATTATGAACCGTATTAGCCGAGAAACGGATTCAAAAACCGTTGAATCAAAGGAGGTGATTTGGATTGGTTGTTATCTATTCGATTGCGAAAAGCAAATTTTAGTTCAAGGCAATACCACAACTAGGCTCACAATAAAAGAGTCGAACATTCTTAAAATTCTTTGCAAATCCAAAGGTAGACTGGTAAAGCGAGAGGCGCTAATGCTCGATATTTGGGGAAATTCCGATTACTTTACAGGTCGCAGCCTCGATGTGTTTATCTCAAAACTGCGTAAATATCTAAAGAACGATGCTAGCCAACGAATTACTAGTATTCCAACGGTAGGTTATATTCTTGAGGAAGTGAATGGTAAGTAGATTCATTTCCTACGATTCCCAATAAATATTAAATGATTAAGGCAAAACCTTCATTCTATAGGATGAATTTTAAATTTTTAACTATTTGAGCATATTCTTATTGCATGGAATTTAAAAAAAACGAATATGTTTGCAAAGTTTTTAAAAACAATATTTAAAGCTGTGATTATAACTCGTAGTTAACTTGTAAAGTTTTTTATATGAGGAGAATGTGCAAAAAAATGGTTGATTTGATAATCGCTTGTATTGATTTTTTTTATACCCCTTTTCGCAATCATATGTCCATTCAATTTTTTCGATATGGGGTAATCGGTGCATCAAACCTTGTTTTCGATTGGGTTCTATATTTTGTCATCTATAACTTTGTACTACAAAAACAAATGTTAGATCTTGGTTTTGTAACACTAAGCTCTCATATCGCGAGTTTAGGAATTAAGATTCCTATTGTACTATTCACTGGATTCATGTTACAGAAATATGTAACCTTCTCAAGTTCGAAATTATTAAGTAGAATTCAACTTTTCCGATACCTAATGGTGTTTCTTGTTAATCTTACAATAACCTATGCTGGGTTAAAAGTTTTAGTTGATTATTTCGGTTTTTATCCTACCCCTTCAAATATGCTAATCTCTATTTTTACAGTTGTTATTAGCTACTACTGTCAGAAGCATTATACTTTTAAAAATACAACAGCAATCCATTAATTCTATTTGGCAATAGATTAATTCTATAAATGACAGGATAAATAAACTTCCTTTCACCTGCAAATTTGATAGTACTCAAATCCTCTTATTTATTTTGTTATTTTATTAACACATGATGTTCTTATTTTATTCTTTTATTTATATTTGCATAAATGATACCTTTATGTCTCATATATGAATCTGACTAAAACAACATCTTATTCCCTTAATGTTCTGAGCTATATGGCACAGAATAGGAATGAGGTATGTTCTGCGAATTACCTGCACAAAAAGTTAGATATTCCTCATCAATACCTGCGTCAGCTGCTCACGAAGCTATCGAAAAGTGGTTTTATCCATAGCTCTCGTGGAAGAAATGGTGGTTTTGTTTTCAGCAAAGAGATTAGCCAAATATATATTGCCGATATTATCGATTCGGTGGAGGGCTTGGAGAGCTTTAATAAATGCATTCTGGGTTTTACCGATTGCCCTTTCGATGTGAAATGTTCGATGCATGATTTTTGGGAGAAAACGAGAGGGAGTATCATTAACGAATTAAAAACAACCTCTTTAGCCGATTTAATATTAAGAAAATAATTAATGAAAAAATGAAAAACTTATCTCTTATCTCTTATCTCTTATCTCTTGTCACTTGTCACTTGCCACTTATCGCTAATATTAAAACCAAACAATAAACTAAACTCAAATTAACAAAAAGGAGGTACTATGGTAGATTCAAATGTTGTTATTTACGGACAAACACTGGCTTACACCTTTTACTGCATCATCATCATTCTAGTTATGGCATGGTTTGCCTACATGGTAACAAAGAGTGGTGAAGGAACTTTTGTAAAGCCTAAAATATTCTACACTTTTGTAGGATTTTTAACAGTTTTAGGGGTATCGTTGCACATTATTACGTACAACACAATTCCTTGGGCTGAGCTGGATCTTAATAGGGCAAACTACACGCCCGACAAAACTTTTGTCATCACAGTGCAGGATCATAAGTTTACTCTGCCAACCGACAAAATGATTGTCAATGTGAATGATAAGGTACTCTTTGATGTGCAATCAAAAGACCTTACCTACGGTTTCGGGTTATTCCGCAACGACAATTCAATGATGTTCCAAATGCAAGTTGTTCCTGGCCACAGGAATGATATTCTTTGGCAGTTTACAAAACCTGGAATTTATACCATCCGTTCAACCGAGTATTCGGGTCCTAAAGGGGTATTTATGATTGAGAAGGATGTTGTAGAGGTTGTTGATCCCAATGGAGCAGCTAAGTAATTAACCAATTGTCAAACAAAAAAATAACTCGATATGAGCTTTATTAAAACATTAATAAACGGCGAAGAAGGGCTTTTCAAAGGCGATACCCTTACACAGATGCAAAAGTTAGCATTACGCTTTGTTGTTGTAGGCCTTGTATTCTATGCAATAGTTGTTGTTGAGGGAATGATCATGAGAGTCTTTGAGGTCCAAGCAATCTCACTCTTTTCACAAGAGCAATTTTTTGCTATCATGACCGCTCACCCCTTGGTTGGGATATTTGGTTCAACCTATCTTATAGTATTCGGTGCGTTCCTTTTCTTGGTTCCATTCCTGATGAAAAAACCGTTATGGAGCATTAAAATGGCAAACTGGACACTTGTCTTTGTGACCGTTGGAACTTTTACTTTCTGGTTAGCAGGATTTCTTACACATTACGCACCGCTGTACACCCTTTACTGGCCACTTCCTGCTGATTTCAATCAATTTAGCGTTTGGGGTGGAACATTCTTTATTTTAGGAATAGCTTTAGTAATGGTTGGAACTGCACTGTTTATCTTCAATACTTTTAAAACAATTATGTATACCCCTGAGGGTTGGGAAAAACAACCTGCAGGAGCACTTTTTGCATCAGCAATTGGTATCAGTGGTTTTAAAAACCTATTTAGAAAAGAAAAGAAAGATCATCTCGTTTCACTACCTGTTGCAGCAATTGCCCGTGGTACTGTGGATATGGCGTTCAATACAGCGATTATCCTGTTTACAGGTGTGCTAATCCTTATCTATATGCTAGGTTCATTGATGGGGTTCGACCTGAAAACTACTGCCATTGATGCGCTACTTTATAAAAATTGGTTCTGGTGGGGATTAGATCTAATTGCCGATGGACTAGTGCTGATTTTCGTTGCAGGTACATGGTATCTTTTGGCAACGCTGATTACGGGCAAAAAACTATTCATGGAGAATATTGCACGAACCGCTTTGCTCGTTGAATTGGTTGTTTCGTGGACTGTTTGGTCGCACCACTTGCTTTCGGATCAGGCTCAACCTGGTATTCTAAAGGTTTTATCAGGCGAGATGGTAACTGCATTGGAGCTGATTACTCAAGGCTTGGCATTCTTTATCACATTAGCAACCCTTTGGAGCGCTAGACCATTGAAGATGACCAACCCTTTAAAATTCTTACTCGGTGGTTTATTAGGATTTGCACTTGCAGTACCAGCAGGCATTATGCAGGCCGATGTTGGATTGAATAGAATTTTACATAACACCCAATGGGTTATTGGCCCACACGTTCACGTTGCTGTTCTTGTTGGTTTAACCATGACTTTATATTCAGCAATCTATTTTCTTTTCCCAATTTTAACCAATGGCGCAAAGTGGTATAGCGAAAAGTTAGTAAAAATCCATTTTTGGTGTCATCTGATTGGTGGAATTGGAATGGGCGCATTTATGGGAATGGCTGGTTTAAATGGCATGCTTAGACGTTCACTTTATCTCAACGGTGAATTCAACACATACATGGTTCTTGCTGCCTTATCAGGTACTTTGCTATTAATCGGATTCCTAGCATTCTTCTTTAATATTGTGATGAGTGTTGGGGTTAAGGGTGCAATCGATATCTTCTTGCCTGCAAAGATTAAAGGGAAAAATTTATTACCTGAATAATTTTCATCTTGCTTAAAAGCATCGATAAGGTTAAAACTTATCGATGCTTTTTTATTACTTTTAGCTTTACTTATAAAAAAAAACTACTATGAATAGCAAGCCTTCGTTTGGTGAGTATATCCGTCAAAGCCAGATTATCTGTATTGCATTGATTATTGGACAACTCTTTTTTTTAGCGATTTCAATATATCTGGTAAAGTTTTCGGGTTCGAGCTTTGGTAATACCGGATTAGATGGAGTTTTTATCTATATTATACCATTATTCGCAGTATCAGGTATTCTTGGCAGTTTTATTGTCTTTAAAAGTAAGCTTGCTAAAGTAAAAGAGAAATCAGATCTTGACTTGAAGCTTTTAGAGTATCGTTCCGCACAAATCATTCGATGGGCATTACTCGAAGGGCCATCCTTCTTTACGATTATTGCCTATCTTTTAACCGGTCAAATTCTTTACCTTGCATTGGTTGCAATAATTATCGTACTATTTGTTTTAACAATTCCTAATCGTGAAAAAGTTGAAAGCGATCTAGATCTAAGTTGGGAAGAGAAAAATCAATTAGGCGAATAGAATCACTAGTGCCCAATATAATTTTAAAACCGTTAATTCTATTGCGTCCCTATTGGGACTTAAAAAAAATGGAGGTTCCTTTATCTTCTACCTCTATTTTGCCCCTAACGGGACGATTCCGTAGGGAAACCTACCTGCCGTTAGGCAGGGAATGTTGGTAGATAATGAGTTAACCTCTTACCTCATGTCCCGTTGGGACATAATTTTTTTTTAGTCGGACAGAAGTGGAATAAAATAAAAAAACCTGACAGGATTTGAAAACCTGTCAGGTTTCCATTAAATATGAATTACTCCAAACTACCAATCACCTTCTCAACCTCATCAAGAATTTCACCAGTTTTCACTAACTCTTTCATAGCGTTGTGATCAGGATATAACGGGCGGTCAATATCAAGGAACGTGACATGTTTACGAAGGGTATCCTTTGCCTTTTGAGTGCCAATACCATACTTGTATGGAGTTTCTAATAGTTCGCGAAGGTCAAGCGCCTGTGCGGCTGCCATAAACTCAATCCCTAGAATACCATAAGCATTATCAAGTATTTGGAAATTTTTGAGTGCAGTATTCATCCCCATTGAAACAAAATCCTCCTGATCGGCAGCTGCAGGAATTGATTGTACCGATGCTGGCATACAAAGGATACGTTGCTCTACAATCTGCATATCGGCAGTATATTGGCTAAGCATTAGCCCTGAGAACATTCCTGGATCTTTGGTTAGGAATGGGGGTAAACCAACACTCAAAGCAGGATTGTTTAAGCGGTTCATTCTGCGCTCAGACAGAACGCAAACCATGGTTACCGCTGCACCAATTAAATCCATTGGTAACGAGATGGGCGATCCTTGAAAATTTGCACCCGATAGAGCAAGGTTTTCGTCAGCAAAAAAGATTGGGTTATCGCCAACTCCATTTAGTTCAATTTCAACCTGTTCGCGGGCGTACTTAAGGGCATCGTGCGCAGCACCGATAACCTGTGGGGTTGAACGCATCGAGTAGGCATCCTGAACTTTTGTTTTCAACTTTCCTTCGGATAAATCACCACCCTTGGTTACCTTACGGATTGCAGCAGCGCTGCGCATTCCACCCGAAAATCCTCTTACTTCAAGTATTTTTGGGTGATAAGGCTTTAGGTTGGCCTTTAATGCCTCTAACGACATTGCACAGGCAATCTCAGCTTGTTTCAAGAATCGGTTTGTATCGTAAACCATCAGCGCGCTCATCGCTGTAAGAACGTTTGAACCGTTAATTGCAGCCAATCCATCCCTAGCGTGAAGACCTGGAACAGCTATTCCAGCACGCTTCATCGCCTCTTTACCCTCTAATTTTTCACCTTTATAAAAAGCATGACCTTCGCCCATCAACAGCAGAGCAATCTGCGACATTGGTGCTAAATCACCGCATGCACCCACCGAACCCTTTTCGCACACGTAAGGGGTAACTCCCTTGTTAAGCATTTCGACAAGGGTTTGGGTAATATCGATCCGACAACCCGAATTCCCATGCGCATGTACATTGATTCGACCAAGCATTGCTCCTCGAACATGATCCAGTGGCATAGCATTGCCGATGCCTGCGGCATGATTGTAAACTAAATATTTCTGAAAATCTTGAACCTGATCATCTTTTAATACAATCTCTGAGAATTCTCCTATTCCCGTATTGATACCGTACATAATTTCGTGCGCAGCAATCTTTTTATCGAGCATTGCACGGCATTTATTGATTTTTGCTACAGAGTCAGGGTGTAATTCAACCTTCTCGTTAAAACGAGCAACTCTTACAACGTCTTCAATCTTGAGGTTTGCACCGGTTATTATGAATGTCATAGTATTGTATTTTAGTGGATTATTAATTAGTTATAATAGATTTCCTTGTAATTGAAATCTATACTACAAAAAGTAAAGCTATTTGAGATTTGATTTTCTGAAAATTCAAGTTTGAGATTAATCAGGAGGTTCGAGAATCAGAAACAAGGAATTTGGAATCAGAATAAAGAAATTAGAAATAGTAGAGGCAGGTGCGGTTGATTTTTATCTTAAATTTTAATTGCCAGCTATTCATAACTTGAAGTTTGTTAGGTAAATATATGAAAATATTTGACATTCGATTAGCTATAATTAGAAATACATTACTCTAGTGAAATTTCTATAATTAAGTAGTTTGCTTTGATGATTTATAAAAAGTATTACCTTTGGGATTAACAACAGTAAAAACCGTTGTAATACACCCAAATTTGGTGTATTAATAAGGAAAAACCGTATATATAAACGAGTTAGCATACATGCGGTTTTTGGTGTTATGAGTTCACAAACCTATCGCAACAA
>JANYLA010000157.1 GCA_025361485.1 Bacteroidales bacterium | reverse complement strand
TAAATATTCACTCACATAACAAAAATATATTATTTTTCGAAGCAGAGCTTCGAGGAATTAAACCAACTGAGATTAAAAGTTTAGAAAACTGTCACTTTATTTTTTCTAGGTTTTCTAGCCCATCAATTTTCATTGATTTCGATAGCTTTGCGATATTCTTTAGATTTATGTCGCCTTGAATGCAAATCAGTACATTTTTTGTTTTTCCGCCAACAATTAGAAGTAGTTCAACGATATTGCCTTTGTTTTCCTTTACCAAAAACTTAGTTTCTTGGTTTTTCTCCTTAACAACCATTAACTCTTTATAATCGTTAATTGGGAGCTCGTTCATAATCTCCTTGTAGAAGTTAACCCCTTCGTTGGTGTTAGTGCTATCGCTAGACAGAATTTTTATGCTATTTAATTTCCCAACTAGCTCATTAAAGTCCTTATTATCAGGATTAACATCGGAAAATAGGCTGAACATATACTTAGATATTAGGACTGATGTATAACCATCCTTACCGGAGTATTTTTCGAAAAGTTTGTCAACCACAGAGTTTTGTCCCTTTACTCCTACCATTACAAATGATAGAAAAATCAATAAAATTAACCTTTTCATAATCGTAAATTTTATATTATTAATTATTATCATCAACACGAATAATATCGTTTAGTATTGAAAATCGTTTAAGCTCCTGAGTTGAACTATTCAACTTTTCAAAGTCTTTTAAACGTTCAAAATTTTTATCCATATCAGAGAATGATTTTATGGCTTCGCTGGGAATTACAAGTTTTTCAATTGGTTTTATCTCAGTATATGCATAGGACAGCTTATTTGAAGCAAACCCTAAATACTTTTGTACTGCTTTATATGCTTCTTCAGGATTTGAATAGGTATCAGCGGCTAGTTCATTTTGCTTTACTGATGTTATATAGTAACCAATGCCAAGTGAAAGAACAATCATTAACGAAGCAGCGATCGATGAAACAAGACGAATGGTTTTTCTAAATTTAGCCTGCTTCAATTCGTTTTGCTTGATTTTATCCCATAATTCATTGTTTGGATAAAGATTGACTTCTTCAGGAGCTCCGAATGAAAGAATTGCTTGATCAGCAAGTAAAAACTCAGGGATTTGGTGTTCTACAAAATACTTTTTAAGCAGCTTCTCCTCCTCAATAGAAGTTGATCCATCGTAGTATTTTGATAGAAAGCACTTTATATTATCTGGCAATATGTACTCTTCGTTATTCATTTGTCTCACTTTGTACTTTCAATTATTTCACGTATCCTTTTTCTTGCTCTAGATAGAATAACTCTTAAATTTTCAGGAGTTAGGCTAAGTTCAAGTGAAATCTCTTCAAACTCTTTTTCCTCAAAATCTCTCATTATAAATACCTTTTGTTGAATCTCAGGCAACTTATTTATTGCTTCTCTGACTAAATCGACCTTAGCCTGAATATCGTCTTCATAATTATCGTCATTAATTTTATCATTACTTAAACGATGCTCATTGTAAAAATCTGATTGCAAGTTAATGTTCTTAATCTTTTTTAAACGGTCAATGCACAGATTTCGAATTATTGTTGTTGCAAAAGCTTCAATATTATTAATGGTACTAAAATTATGCCTAAGCGACCAAAGTTTAAGGTAAAGATCCTGAACGGCATCTCGAGCCTCTTCCCTATCCCCAAGTATCTTATAGCTGTAACCGTAAAATTTACCGCTATAAACCATTACTTTTTGGCTAAACTCCTGTTCGTTCATCAACCTTTTTTAAAAGCCACCAATTTATAAATATTAGGCCAATTTCTCGATGTCATAAACCTAATTAGTTTAGCCATATTTTAAGTTGTAGTAATTAATTAATCAACTACTTCTCAATGTTTTTCAGGTACAATAAATGATGGAAACTACCATTAACATTTGCATCTCGACCCAATTCGGCAAGTTCTTTCATTGTGAATTGCCCTTGCAATGAAAGCATAACCTCCTGATTTTCCTCCTTAGACAATAGTAAGAGATTAACTATCTTATCATCATTTTTCTTTACATATAAATTAACCTTTTTCTTCCCATCAATTATTTCAATGAGGGTTAAAAAACTATCCTTACCAATGTAGCCTTTAATTTCTTCCGTAAACTTTGGGCTTAATCCATTCTTATTTTCGGAAACTAGAATTTTGAGATCAGAAATCTTCCCCTTTAACTTTTCTAATTTACCATCTTTATCATTATCCATGGCAAAAGCAAAATCGAACAGATTTTTACTTATAACAATGCTTGTAACATTCTCATTTCCTGAATATTTGTTGAACAATTCATCAATAAAATTTTGAGCACCAGCAAAGAATGGTAATACCGAAAGTGCAAAAATAAAAATCATCTTTTTCATAATAGTAAGTTTTAAGTTTTAATAAAATGTTTTATGGTTAACCTTTATCTCCAAGACGAATGCGTTGTAAAAATGTAACACAAAAAGATTTTTTTCTTCAAAACTCATGATAAGCCATTCTTATCTATATTTTGATTAATCCTAAATTTGTTGAAAGGTAAATTCATCAATTCAAAATCATCCTTGTTTTACAGGAACGATCTATCCTTTAGGCTATTGAATAAACCATGAAAATCATTAGATATGAAGGGGCGTTTCGATAATGAAAATCTTATGGGTGAAATGCTTTAGTTTTGTTTGAAAAAATTTGGTGACATAAATAAAATTAGTAATTTTGCCGCACCTTAAGAAAAAGGGATTGGTTGTAAAAGACCATTAGGACAATAGGAAGTCCTTTTTTTTTGTTGATAAATTGATTCAGTAGCTCAGTTGGTAGAGCACATCCCTTTTAAGGATGGGGTCCTGGGTTCGAATCCCAGCTGGATCACAAAAAAAGCAGCCTAAGGCTGCTTTTTTTATTTTATAATGATAGAGAATTCTCTAATCTGCCTTAACCTTACATACATAGGGTAATTTCACTCCAGAAAAATCGAATATTTCAATACCTGCTTCGTGCATGTCAACATCATCGGGCTCATAATACCAAACTACATTCACTGGCACTCCCAATGAAGTAAATCCTTCAACAAGTTGTAAAAAGGTAAGTAAATACTTATATGATGCTGAGTTAATATATTTAAAGAAAAGAGAGAGTTCAATTGGCTTTGAAATTTTAGTGACTTTGACTTCTGCTTTGTAAGCCTCAATCCAATCTATTATAGGTTCATAAAATTTAGTAACATTCTCAGGATGACAAACACCAGCAATGCTAAAAACATGACTTTTAGGATCTAGAAGTACATAAGGAGAATCTTTTGTTTCTGTAATAGCTAACTTTTCCATAATTGTTCAATAAAAAACTGAATTCTAAATTTAGTAATTATTATAATAATAACAATAAAAATGCTATTCTTTTGCTATAAATTGAAACGGAATATTTAATAATTCTGCAAACTCCTCACCTGCTTCTTCAATTTCAGCATCGTGTAGAGGGTAAGACCAACTAACTAAAACCTTAAATCCTTTTCGATGAATATCTCTAAGTTTATTCAAAAGAATTAAAATCATTTTTGATGATGAAGTATTAAAATATTCAAATTCTAAGATGAGATTCGTTTCCGGATTTGGCTGGGTTGAATAAGCATCAAACCATTGGATTATTGGTGTGTAAAAATTCTTAACATCCTCAGGAAGGGATTTGCCTACAATTTTAAACGTATTACTATGTTTGTTGAACTCAACCCTAGGGGTAACATCAGTTGCTTCAACAAAAAAATTATCCATTAGTTAAAATTGAATTAGATGAAATTTACTTCAATGGAAAGATGATACCTGTTGTTTAATTATCAAAGAATAGATTATTTTACTCTCTGGTAGCTGATTAGTTTAAATGGCATCTCAATCAAATCAGAATAATCTTGACCAGCATCCTGCATATCTTCGTCATCGTCCTGGTAATACCATTCAATAATTGTTTCGTGACCACCGGAGTAAACCTTTTTAACTACTTCAAATAGTTCAAGTATCATTTTTGAAGAGGCTGTATTAAAATAATCCATCTTAATTTTCAGTATTGTCTGAGAATTCGGACTTTTTGAATACTCATCAAACCATTTGAGTATTGGATTGTAAAACTCTTTTACGTCTTCAGGTAAAGATTTTCCAGACATTTCAAAAATTCCTTTATTGCTATCAAGCAATACTTCTGGTGTTTCTTGTGTACCCTTAATGCTAATAACGTCCATATTTTTCAAATTAGATGCTTTCCGAAATAATAAAATCTTAAGTAACAAATTTAAAAATATTGAGATGATTATCAAACATCATTTGCATTCCTTTTGGTGAGTTGTTAAAAAAAAGATGCCAAATCATCAAAATAACATGTATAAATCAATATAAACGATTGTACAATCAACTTATGATCAATGATTTTAAGAAGAATAAAAATACTTATTAATCTTTTCGAAATAATGTAAAAAATAATGATTCAAGTGAAATCAAACGAGTATTCTTATATAAATACAAACACTCTGACCTCATTTAGATTCGTTTTTATACGTTTGGTATAAAACTCTTGAAGGGGAATTGATATAGATATCATTATAAAACTCAAATCTGTCGATTAGCTCGCCAATAAGAAGGCAAATTAGAACGTACTTTATGCTCAGTGGGTTTGAGTAGAATATTATTGAAAGAGGAATAAATAGCCCAATAACACAACGAATTAAGATAGTTAAAACCACCCACGAGTGAGATAAATTTGCAATATCCTTTTTTCGAATTATATATAGTAATGCTTTTAATACTATTACCGCTACTAAAACTTTAAACAACCCGCTAAAGAATAGCCCAAACAGAATGGCTGTAATTATTGTATTTGAGCTATGCAAAGGAGTATTATACTTTTTTTCAGGTATTGAGTAAACCATCTCTACTGATAATAATAGTAAAATACTTGATAATGAACAGAGTAAAAGCATTAACGTTGAATTGAAAATAAGAAGGTAAAGAATTGATGATAGAATGAAAATTCCACTCAGAAGTACCTCGCGACTTAACCAACTCGTTCTTAAATTAAAAATTGAACGAGGAGCTCTGAATGGTTTTCCGAGATGAAAAGTGCTAAGCAGAATAGCGAAAAATCCTAGAGAAATGAATAAAAACTTATAAATTGAGGAATTATCCTGCTTAAAAGCAAAAATCCATCCCGAAAGAAAGGTGAATATAAAGGAAAATAACACTAAAGGCCACTCTTCGATAGCATGTATCTTATCATCCGTTTCATCCCCTAGCAAATGCTGCTGATTAGGTTTATAACCTGAAATGTTATTATCCATTTCGGGAATACTCTTTAAAACACTTGGATTCAAAGTTTTTATCCGAGGTTGAAATTTTGAACGAGGTATTCCAAAGGGTTCTGCTTGTTCAGCACTATCAATTGAACCAAATATCAAAGCACTCGTAGGACACTGATTTGCACAAGCAGGTTTTAGCCCCTCCGTGATAAGATGATTACACAAATGGCATTTTTCGACGATCCCCTTTTGTGAGTTATACTTGGGTGCATCGAAAGGACAAGCCCATGTACAATACTTGCAACCTATGCACTTTTCGGGTTGATGGATTACTGCACCCGTTTGTTCATCTCTTTGGTATGCTTTTGCGGGGCAAGCCTTCAAGCATGGAGCCTCAATGCAATGATTACAAGCAATGGAAAGATTAAGGAAACCTGCAAGCGGTATTTTCTTTTGATTTGCGGTGTTAACCTGACGCCAAGCAATGGGAGGATTGGTTTTATTTTCAATGTAACACGCTACAATACAAGCATGACAGCCAACGCATTTAGAATAATCGAAAATAAAACCTTTACCTTTCATAGCTGAGCTGAATCAATTTAGCTTTTCGACTTGAACCTTATTATCGTGAAATGCAGAACCATGCCCCATATCAGTTTCTCTGCCCTTAGATAATGTATTAACTGCTCCTCCATGACTTCGCCACCAACCATTTGCAATAACAACACAGCCTACTCGAACCTGATATGAAAGTTCGGCCTTAATTATAAAGTCACCTCTCTCATTAAATACTTTTACTAAATCTCCGTTAAATATTTGTCTTTCTGATGCATCATTAGGGTTTATTTGAATTGTAGGTTCACCACTTATCATTCTAATAATCTTTAGATTATTGAATTGAGAATGAATTCGATTCTTGGAATTTGGACTCATTAAATAAAGTGGATAATCTTTATTATACTCACTATCTGCCTCAATACCCTTCTCGAAGGTTGGTAACGGATTTACATTCCATTTTTCCTGAGCCTCAATTGAAAAAAGTTCAATTTTTCCAGATTGAGTTTTGAATTTATAATCAGAGAACGCTATTTCTTGAAGGTTAGGAGCTAGAATAGGACCATCTTTTAACTTTTCTATACTTAGAGTTGGAAAAGCGCCTATTTTTTCATTTAAGTACTTTAAAACAGACTCTTCTCCAGGTTCTAAAAGAACATTATTCAATTGTTCTTTTGAGAAACCCAACCTTTGACCTAATAAATAGTAAATCTCGGTTTCAGGTTTTACTTCACCAGCAGGTTCAACCACTTTTTGCCGAAGTTGTACATACGGATTCCAGTACGATCCAATAATATCGGTCTGCTCGAACATATTCTTGGCCGGTAAAACGATATCGGCTTCGAGGGCAGTATCGGTAAAGAATTGCTCCACAACCACCTTAAAGTCAAGTTTTTTAAACGCTTCAAGTACTTTATTTGTATCGGGATTTTGTGATATTGGGTTACCCCTTTCGACCCATATCATTTTTAGTTGTGGATCGGTTAGCGTAAGCATATCCTCGCCTAGCCTTGCAGTGGAAATTTCTCTTCGTATTATACCATCAGGTTTTTCGGGTGGATAATAGCAAAGCGGTTCAAGCAGATCATCAAAAACATAGCTCTGAAGATTCGCATAGTGCCAACAAGCACCCTCTTTCCCAATATTCCCAGTTAGGACTGATAAGGCAAGTAAGCATCTTGTAGTTTGTCCTCCGTTTGAATAGCGTTGCATGCCGTAGCCAGGGATTAGAGTCATTGGTTTGATATTACCAATCATCCAAGCCATTTTATGGATAAATTCTTCTGGAACACTTGTTATTGATGATGCCCACTGAGGAGTACATTTTTCAATGCTATTTTTAAAAAGGTCAAAACCAAGAACATATTCTTTGATAAAAGCGTGATCGATCCAATCATTTGCGATTAGCAAATTTGCAATTGCTAAGGCCAATGCTGCATCGGTAGCAGGTAATGGTTGTATAAGTATTTCTGCTCTTTGTGTAGATTCCGTTCGACGTGGATCTACAGCAATTAGTTTTCCACCATTATCCAATGCTTTTCCAAGCGGAATCATCTCTTGAATGTTACTTTCAGCAGAATTTTTACCCCATAGAACAATTAGTTTTGCATTCTCAAGATCCCATGGAACGTTGTGTTTATTTTCGCCAAGGGTTAAGCGGGTTGCTTCGAGACCAGCAGGCCAACATAAATTACCATAAACCGTTGTGGCTCCACCATAGATTTCTTTCCAGAATTTTCCGCTAAAATCATTGAGCAAACCAGACATCCCGCTAGCAGCATAATAAAGAACGCTATGCTGTCCAAATTCTTTCTTAAAATATTCTAGTTTGGATGCAATTGTATTTAACGCTTCGTCCCAGCTAATACGGGAAAATGTTCCGTCGTTATTCTTTTTGTGTGGATAAATAATTCTATCGGGAGAATTAGCCCTTTCAACATAGCTTAAACCCTTTAAGCAAATACCCTCGGGGGTAGCCTTATTCTCCGAAAAGGGTTCAACGTTAACTACGAGCCCGTTATCGACAAAAACCTTAAAACTACAAGTGCTATAGCAATTTCGCGGACATGCGGTTACAAATTGCTTCATAAGAGAATTTGAAAAGGACTATATATATTATTTAGTATCATTATTGTACTGCCATTCAGAGATATCGAAGGCATCCTTAAAGAAGTAAACTCCACCATATTTATGTTCAACCTTATAATAAAAGGTAATTACATTTTTACGATTAAAGACCGTTCGGGTTATTGTAAGTCTTTTTAGCTTTGTTACTTCATCGGAACGCTCACTAAAATACTTTTTAGCAATTTCTTCAGGTGGAATTTCCTTTACAACAACCTCTTTTGCCTCTTGATACTTTTTATCATTAGCAATTTTTTCGGAAAGGATTTTCATTTTCCGCTCATCATCCTCTTTTTTTATTCTTTCCTTTTCAATCCTAATGGCCTCTTCTCTTTCCTTTAATTGTTTTTCTTCAGCAATTTTTCGCTCTTCAGTCTCTTTATCCCTGCGTTCCTGATCTAATCTTTGCTGCTCAATAACCCTTTTTGCTTCATCTTCTGATTTTAATTTAGCTAACTCTAGAGCCTGTTTTCTTTCTTCATCAAGTTTTTTCTGATTCTCTTCTTTTTGCTTTTGCTCAGCCAATAAACGTTCCTGCGCTTCTTTATTTAGCTTTTCTTGCTCCTTTAGTTTATTCTCTTGCTCAATTCGCTGTTTCTCCTCTTTCTCTTGCTGAATCTTAAGATTCTCAGCATTTAATCGCTCCTCTTCAGTTTTTTTCTTCTCAGCTAACAATATTGCTTCTTGCTCTAATTTTAGTCGAATCTCTTCATCGGTCTTCTTCTTAAGCTCTTCGGCCTTTTTAATCTCTTCGTCCTTTTGCTTCGCTTCTGACTCAGCTTTTAATCTTGCATCCTCTTCAGCCTTCTTTCGTTGCTCAATTTCCTTTAGTTTTGTTTCTTCTTTCAGTTTAGCTTCAGTTGCAAGTCTTTCCTCAACTTCTTTTTTTAACTTTTCCTGTTCTTTTTGCTTTAATTCCTCATCTAATTTGCGCTTAGCCTCTTGCTCCTGCTGAATCTTAAGGTTTTCTGCTTGTATTCTCTCTTCTTCAAGTTTTTTCTTTTCAGCTATCAACTTTGCCTCTAGTTCTGCTTTAAGTCGGGCTTCCTCATCTATTTTTTTCTTTAGTTCCTCTGCTTTTTTAATTGCTTCCTCTTTGAGCTTTGCTTCAGCGGCAAGTCTATCCTCTAGCTCTTTTTTTAACTTTTCTTGCTCTTTCAACTTTTTCTCTTCCTCAATCTTTTTCTTCTCTTGCTCCGCAAGAATTCTTTTTTCATTCTCTTCTTTTATTCTTGCATCCTCTTTTTTTCGAGCCTCTTCCTTTAGGAGAGCATCGGCCTCTATTTTCTTTTTAATATCCTCATCTGCTTTTTGCTTTATCTCAAGTTCTTTCTTCTTTTGCTCCTCTTTTTGCTTAATATCGGCAAGAACTTTTGCTTCAGCAACAGCCTTTTGCTGAGCGGCATCTTTTAACTTTTGCTGCTCTTCAACCTTTTTCTTGTTCTCAAGTTCTGCTTTTCTGAGATTTGCCTCGGCTAATAGTTTTTCTTTATTGGCATCATCTATCTTTTTTTGTTCCGCTTTCTCTTGATCTTTATCCTTCTGAGCCATATCCTTATCAACCTGTTCTATCTGCTTTTTAATTGTTGCAGAGTAATCTGTATCATAGCCAAAATCACCTGTTGCCTCCTCGTATCTGATCTTTCCAACAGGATTATTATATACCATAACATTTACCCCATCCTTCTGCGGAAAAATTTCAACATCAAAATCTTTAATGTTTTCAATATTCTTGGGAAATACATCAGGTACATTTGTATTAATCTCTATTTTTTTTGAAACATAACCATTCTTTTCGAACGATAGTATAAAAACAGAATTATACTCAAGAAGAACTTCAAATCGTCCACCTTTCTTTGCGGAGACTTCTTTCATTATAGTTCCATTTTTGTAGAGTACAATCTTTGCTCCATCCGAATCACCTTTCCGAATAATCAACTTCACAAGGCAGTTTAATCCATTCTGAGCAAAACTATTTGAAGTGTAAAACAATGATAATGAAACGATAAATAAAAGTATAAGAATACTTTTTCTTTTAGGAAAAGCAAGAATATTAAGTCGACTTCTCATACTGTATTGAAGAATAAAAAACTAAAAATAGATGTTTGTTTTGTATTGAACAACAAATCTAATCGGTTCAATATTTATAAACAATTTTTGAACTCTCAATTATACGGTAAACTTACCAAAAGTGATTATTATTTCATTGAAATTTATGAAATTTAAGAAAATAGAACGTGGATTTAATAACTGATTTACGTCACTACTCCTTTGCGAACCCCTTAAACATTAAGAAAAACAATAAAATCCATCAATAAGATAGATTTTATTGTTTTTTAAAAAGAGAACAGTAATTTTAGGTTAAGATGTTTTCCTGTACCTTAAAATTGCGAACGAAAGCATTGTAACTGCAAGAACGGCAACTGAAATAAAGCTATCTTTAATATCAGAAAGATTTGAACCTTTAATCAATACCATTCGATTTACCTTCATGAAGTAGTACAAGGGATTCATACGATTAAAAGTCTTTGCCCAAGTGGGCATACTTTCGGTGGATGTGAAAATACCGCTCATTAGAACAAAAACGATGATAAAGAAAAATGCCAGAAACATAACCTGCTGCTGCGATGAAGAAATGGATGAAAGAAGTAAACCACTACCCAATGCAAGAACTAAGTAAACCCCTGCAAAGCTGAATAAAAGTAGTAAACTTCCGTTTATTGGAATATCAAAAAGTATTTTACCCACTATTAAACCGAATGCTAGCTCAAACACAGCAATAATCCAAAAAGGGACAAGTTTTCCTATAATAAATTGATAGCGTTTTATTGGTGTTACATTGATTTGTTCGATAGTACCTATCTCCTTTTCCCGAACTAGATTTAAGGCCGTAAGAAACATTCCAATAATGGTTACAAGTACAACGAGAATACCAGGAACCATGAAATGTGAATATTTCAGCTCTGGATTATACCAGTAGTTGGTTTGAGTCGTAATCGATGATGGTTTAATCATACTCGGCCCTATTTTCCCTATAAAAATGCTCCTTGTATAGCTCATTAGGATTGATGATGTATAAGCATTTGCCAAGCTAGCTGCAGTGCCATTTATTGAGTTAACAAGCAGCTGAACTTTAGGTGTCTTAGAATTATCGAGGTCTTTTTGAAAGCCGTTTGGAATTACTAAAACCAAATCAGCCCTATTGGCATGAACCAGCTCAAGGGCTTTATCAACAGACTGCTCAGTAGGAATAATGGTGTAAAAATGTGATGCCTCGAAGTGGCTAATCACCTCTCTTGACCTATTCGTATTGTCATAATCAACAACCGAAAGGTTGATGTTTTTCATCTCGAAAGTGGCCGCATTTGCCAATATGAGGAGCTGAATTATTGGGAGCATGAAAATAATAGGAAGCATGGTTTTGTTCCTGAATATCTGCAAAAACTCCTTTTGAATGATAAATAGAATTGCTCTCATGGTTAGCTTAATCTTACTTTAAATTTCTTAATACTTAGGGTCAAAAAGAAGACTATCATCCCTATCATTATTAGCATCTCTTTCCAAACATAGGCAATACCCTCTCCCTTAATCATAATTGTTTTTATAGCAGAAATAAACCATCGTGGAGGCATTATCAAGCTAAACCACTGAAGGATAACAGGCATATTCTCAATAGGAAAGATAAAACCAGAGAGAAGAATTGTAGGAAGCATTAAACCAATCATGGATATAAACATGGCAACCTGCTGTGTTTTACTAATCGTTGATATTAGTATACCTAATGATAACGCTAACAGTATAAAGATAAAACAAACCAGTAACAAAAGCGCTAAACTTCCTTTTATTGGTAAGCCAAAAACAGTGAATCCCAGGAGCAAAATAACGATTGAATTAGTAAAAGCGAGACCAACATAGGGTAATACCTTTCCGATTACAATATGCGATGGTTTAAGAGGCGATACTAATAATACTTCCATTGTTCCAAGTTCCTTCTCTCTAGCAATTGAAATGGCTGTCATCATGGCCGTTAAAAGCATAAGGATAAGAGCCATTGTCCCCGGAACAAACATGAATACAGCCTTTAATTCAGGATTGTAAAGCATTCTAACCCTAATATCAATTGGAGCGGCAGCGAATTCTTTTATGCCATTCTCTGTGGCAAAGCTATTTATTATGGCCCATGCATAGTTTGCCAATAAACTGGCAGTGTTGGGTTCAGAAGCATCGGTAATAATTTGAATAGCAGCACTACCCTCTTTAAAAAATTTCTTAGCGAAATCGGGCTCATATACTATTACCATTTTTGCTTTGCCTGACCGTAATGCTGGTTCTATCTCATTTTCAGAATGAAGAAATGTAGTTGGTATGAAGTAACCTGATGAGGCAAGTTTAGATGTTAACTTTTGTGATAGGTAATCGCCCGATTTATCGTAAATGGCAATATTGGCATCCTTTATCTCATTGGTAACTACATAGCCGAATATAAGAAGCTGCGCAATAGGCATACCGAAAATAATGAGCAAAGTGCGCTTATCTCTAAAAATATGTCTGAATTCCTTAAGAGCAAAGCCCCAGAACTTGTTTGGTTTTGAGTTGTTCATTGTTTAATTCAAATTAAATTTAGAAGTACCTAGAGTATTTTAAAGCTAAAGTTCTTCCATCTTTAAGTACTCGAAGTACTTTAGGCACTCTAAGCGCTTTTCGCCTTACGGGCAAGCATAACAAATACTTCATCCATGCTACTTGCATTAAATGTTTTTTTCAAATTCGCAGGTGAATCAAGTGCCTCTATTCTTCCATCGACCATGATTGTTACCCTATCACAGTATTCCGCTTCGTCCATATAGTGAGTTGTGACAAAAACAGTAGTTCCTTGACTTGCAACCTGATGAATCATTTCCCAAAAACTCCGTCGAGTAATCGGGTCAACTCCACCAGTGGGTTCATCAAGGAAAATGATTACGGGCTTATGAATCATAGCAACAGAAAAGGATAAACGCTGTTTCCATCCTAAAGGAAGCGATGATATCAAGTCGTTCTTAAACTCGGTCATCTTCAAATCGCTCAACAGCTCATCAATTCGAGCCTTTAATACTTTTCCGTATAATCCGTATATCCCTCCGAAGAACCTGATATTCTCCTTTACCGTTAAGTCATCATAAAGTGAGAATTTTTGGCTCATGTAGCCGATATTTGCTTTTATTAAATCGCGTTGAGTGTAAGCATTAAAACCTGCCACATTTATTTTTCCTGATGTTGGTTCGAGTAAACCACTCATAATGCGAATAGCAGTAGTCTTTCCAGCACCGTTAGCGCCTAGGAAACCGAATATTTCACCCTTGTAAACTTTGAAAGTCAGATTGTCGTTAGCAACAAATTGCCCAAACTTCTTAACAAGGTTATCCACCTCAATGATTATCTCTTTTGATTCCATTTTATTTTATTCCACATTTCTGAAATTCCTATTATGAGGTACTAGTATTCTTTTAGTCCCGTTAGGGACGATATAATGGTAGAAAATATTTAGAACCATATTTACCAGTGCCGTAGGCACGAAATAATCCATTATAAATCAATGGATTTAAAAATGTAATGTTCATCGTATTCCACATCGAAGGTTTGTAATAATTCTTAGTATTCTTCTAAAAATGTTTTTTTCTTATGATGTTCTTGTTGACTTTCAATATATTGAATTACTTGATGTAGTTGAGATTTGCTGTAAGAAAAAGCACCGTATCCCTCTTGCCACGAAAACTTACCTCTGACAAATTTTCTTTCATTTATCCATTTAGAAGAATTCCCTTTTATATCCTGTAATAAATCAGATAAAGATTGGGCTGGTCTCATACCAAATAATATATGAATATGATCAGGCATTCCGTTAATGATAAGAAGTTTATGATTATGGTTTTGAATTGTGCCTGAAATATATTTGTACAGCTCGTCCTTCCATTGATTTCCTATAATACATTCACGATTTTGTACTGTAAAAACCGCATGGATGTGTATTTTAGTAAATGTATTTGCCATTGCTTGAATATTTCGTCCCTAACGGGACTATTGTTAATGAAAACTTTAATTTTCTACCAATATTACCTGCCTAACGGCAGGATGATGTTATTACAAACAAAACAAATTCATAAAAACACATCCTCTCATCTCCTCAAAACAATTTACTTTGTACTATTCCCCATTAGCTGCATAAAGCAATCTTCAACCGTAGGTTCAATGAGGGTTACCTTTGAATTAACAAAACCTGAATTTGACAATAAGTCTTGAAGAGATTCACATGTTATCTGACTGTTAGTAGTAAAATGTATTTCCTGTCCAAAAAGAAAGGCATCCCTACAAATAGGAAGTGTTCTAAGATGGTTGAGCAATGAAAATGAATTGATTGCACTTAAACTAAATAATTTATGTGGAAAAAGGTCTATAATGCCTTTAGGAGTATTAATACTGAGAATTTCGCCTTTGTCAATCAATGCTATTCTATCGCAAAGTGCTGCTTCGTCCATGTATGGTGTAGAAACAAGAATAGTTATCCCCTCAGCTTTTAGCTTGCTAAGCATTGCCCAAAACTCTTTTCGTGAAACTGCATCAACACCAGTTGTTGGCTCATCGAGTAAAAGGATTTTAGGTTTATGGATAAGCGCACACGAAAGGGCTAACTTCTGCTTCATACCACCCGAAAGTTTACCAGCAAGCCTGTCTTTAAATGGCTCTAACATGTGGTAAATATCTTTAATTAGATAGTAGTTCTCCTCAATGGTTGAGCCGAAAACCCCTGCAAAGAATTCCAAATTTTCTTGAACGGTTAAATCGGTGTAAAGCGAAAATCGACCGGGCATATAGCCTACAATCTTTCGGATTTCATGAAAATCTTTTACCACATCATTTCCTACTAATAATGCTTTACCTGTATCGGGTAAAAGCAGTGATGCAAGAATCCTTATAAGTGTTGTTTTTCCAGCACCATCGGGCCCAATCAACCCAAATAATTCTCCGTCTTCCACCTCAATAGAAACATCCTTTAAAGCGTGGACCTTTTCGTACGATTTTGATATTTTATCAACAGAAATTGGGTTCATTCTAAACTATTTATTACTGATTAACCTTACCTCAGCAGGCATTCCAATTCTGATACTGCCATCGTTTTTAACTTTAACTTTGATCGGATAAACTAATTTAACTCTCTCCTCGCGGGTTTGAATGATTTTAGGAGTAAACTCCGCTTCAGACGAAACCCAAGTAATTGTTCCCTCCATCTCGATTAGCGTATCATTCTCGCTATCGATGTAAACTTTAACCTTATTACCAGTTTGAAAGCTATGAATCTGGGCACCTGAAACATATGCTCTAAGGTACATGTAGTCCATATTAGCAAGTTTATATAAGGCTTTGCCTTGGACCACGCTTTCGAATTGATTTACGTAAGTAATCAGCACTTTGCCATCGGTTGGGTTAACAATCTTACATCTACGAAGCTGATCTTTAATCTGTTCTACCTGTGCGTTCAATGCAGGTATTTCGGCAAATACCGATGTTTTCTGAATATCTATCGCATTTTTTTGCTTTTTGGCCAGGCCAACTCTTCCTTCGATATCATCAATCTGTTTTTGTGTTGCAGCTCCATCGGCGAATATTTTATTAACCCTATCATACTCGATGCTAAGAACATTTAGCTGCTCTGTTTGCACATCGGACTGAGCATTAATATTTGGAATTTTTGCCTTAATGGCATCGATTTGGCTTATTAGCTGTTTATTTTTCAAATAGAGCTGAATGCTATCAATACTTCCAACCTCTTGCCCCTTCTTTACTTGATCGCCCTCTTCTATAGTAAAGTTCAGTAACTTTCCAGACGATTCTGCCGAAATAGTTATTTCATCGGTTTCGAAGGTTCCATAAGCATCCGCTTTCTCACCGTTCCTATTACAAGAGGTTAATACTAACCCAATAACAGCAAATGCTAATATTGATAATTTATTAATCCTATTCATATATTTAATTATTTATTAATCAATTCGTTTCCACTAATATTATAAAGTAATACTTTCTGTAATGAGAGTTTAATCTTTCTGAGCTCCAGCTCAAGTTGTGCTCTTGATTCGGAGTTAAAATCTGCAAGATAAACAGCTGAAGTTATCGTTCCATTCTTTAATGATGAGGCGCTCCTCTCCGTTACCTGATGGAGCAACTGGACAATTTCATGGTCTTTGCTTAGCTGATTATTCAACTTCTGAATTTCAGATATAATCCCATCAACTTGAGACTGATAGCCATCGAGATAAGCCTGCTTACGATAATCAACAATATTTTCTTGAATCTTTAGCTGCTGCTTATCCTTTTTTACCGAGTTCCAGTCCCAAATATTCCACGATAGTTTTGCACCAAAGAGATAATAAGTATTCCATTCATTGCTTAGCATATTTAAACCTGGTTTACCATATCCTGCTGAGGCAAAACCGGCAAGAACGGGATATCTTTTTCTGGCAATTAGACCCGACGAAGCATTTAATACATTTTGTTGATATTTAAATCCCTCAAATTCAGGTCTTAAACAAGCTAACTCTTTAATGCTATCGGGTGTTGGAAGCATAAAAATATCATTAGCATTAAGCGCAATACCAGTTATTGATTTTAATGATGAAATCAACGATTTTCTTTGCGCAGGAACCGCATCAATATTCTGCAAAAGCTTAAGCTTTTCGGCTTTTAACCCATCAAGGGTTGACGCTAATATATAACCAGCATTTACGCTCGATTCAAGTTCCTGTATCCGCTTATCAAGATCAATTGACATCAGGTTAAGCTGATCTTCCGTTACTTTAAGAATAAGCAGGTTGAAGAATAAGTTTGTAATCCGATCCTTAATATTCGTAATTTCAATATCGATCCTATTCTTTTCGAGCATTTGATTCAAATCCTCCAAATTTTCTTTTGCCTTTGTTGTGCCTCCGTCCCATATCAGCTGCGATACATCAAGGGCAACCTTATACTGATCCTTATCAGCTTTAGGTACAGAAAAACCAGGAATTGGGAGATTTACATTCAGCGATGTTACCTCCGATTGCCAAGTGGTTGATGCGTTCAAATCAAACTTTGGGAGATAATTCACCACAAGGTTATTCTTTTTAAGCTGATAAACAGAATCGATCCCAGCCGAAATCTTCGAAATCGGATTATTTATATCAACCGCTTTGTATAGATCTGTCAGGCTAACCCTATTCTGACCAGAAAGGAAATAAGGCGACTGACCGACAAATAGCAATAAAACAATTTTTAGTATCGTTCTCATCGATTTATTATTTACCTGTTTTTAATGTTCTAATAATGTATTCTGCTACGATAACCTTTCGTTCTTCCAGAAACTGGTTATACTCTGATTTATCCTCCGAGAATAGAATCTTCTCGATTAAAGGTCGACCTGCGAAAGGAAAAATACAAAGGCTAACCATGTTTATCATAAAATGGCGCGCCTCATCGAAGGTCATGTTTAGCTGATTTGAAAGGTTTGTAATAACGAACTTCACGCTACTTACATCAAACCCTGATTTAACAATAAACTGCCTTAGATTTTCAGGATCGCGTTGAAGCTCCCTGAGTATAAACGATGGAAGAAATGGGTTTTTAATAAAAATTGAAATGTAATCGTTTACAAATGCTCTTATTTTATCTTCAAGCGAATACTCTGATGAAGACATTACGCTTATAATTTTAGGAAAAAACTTGCCTAGCTCCTCCTGAAAAATCATCCCAAATAGTTTGTCCTTGCTGCGAAAGTAATAATGTAAAAGGGCTTTGTTAATTCCAGCCTCATCGGCAATCTCCTGCATACGAGCACCATCTAACCCTTTTTCGATAAATACCTTTCGAGCCGCATTCAGAATCATCTGTTCTGTATCCTTTTGTTGATCGGTCATTGCTATAAAATATTTAATTAACCATATGGTTAAACCATGCGGCAAATATATGAGGCTTTTTTAAGATTCCAAAATAATTAACTAATTATTTTAACCATATGGTTAAAATTTCATTTCGATACATATATTCAATTGGTTAACAATTATTAAGTATGGATTAATGATTATTAATTGTTATTATTTCTATTGCTGATGTAAATCATTCAAATTTATGCAAACAGAATATGATTATCCGCAATCACGCATATACTCATGAATTCACCAAAATTACTCTGACAGGTTCTTCGAACTCTGTCAGGAAATTTCAAGAGGGAACGACCTTTCGGAGTCGTTAGACCTGAAAGAGTCATATCGCAAACCTCGA
>JANYLA010000130.1 GCA_025361485.1 Bacteroidales bacterium | reverse complement strand
GTGTTGTGAAAACCATCTCTCCTTACAATTTTACTCCCACAGTAAAAGCACTTTTTTTATTCATAACCTTTCATTTAACTCAAAGATAGTAGTTGCAATGCTTTCATGTATTTTTAACACCATAAATGTCCATTAACCCTGTAATGAGATTAGGTTTACTATGACTATTATCATATAATTCACTGATATTCAAACATGAACGTTTGATCTTAAATTTTAATAACTTTGCAGTATTATTAATTACTCCACCTTTTTTTTGATGTTATATTATGGCAACATTTCTTTTCGATAGCATTGTATTTGGTCCCATCCGAAGCCGTAGACTTGGAGCATCGTTAGGGATAAACCTATTACCTGTAAATTCAAAGGTATGTTCATTCGATTGTATTTACTGCGAATGCGGCTGGACTGATAGTGTAGATAAGGGTAAACTCCCAACAAGAGCCAAGGTAAAGAAGTTTCTGGAGCAGAGGTTAGAAGAGTTACAAAGAAAGAGCGAAACCCTAGATGTTATTACCTTTGCAGGGAATGGAGAACCAACACTACATCCAGAATTTTCTGAAATAATTGATGACTCCATTGAGCTAAGGAATAAATATTTTCCAAAGGCAAAAATAGCGGTGTTGTCAAACTCAACAATGCTTAATAAATCTGAAGTTGTATCAGCACTTAAAAAGGTTGATCAAAATATACTTAAGCTCGACTCAGCATTCGATTCAACGATCAAGCTACTCAACCAACCAAGGGTGAAGTTATCGGCTGAGGAGTTAGTTAAGAACTTAAAATCGTTCGAAGGGAATCTTATTATACAAACGATGTTTCTTCGAGGGAGTTTCGAAGGAAAAACCATCGATAATACAACGGATATTGAGGTTAATGCTTGGCTCGAACTAGTTAAAGCCATTCGCCCAAAGGAGGTTATGATTTATACCATTGCCCGCGATACTCCAGCCAAAGGTTTAGAGAAAGTATCACTTAAAGATTTAAAAGTTATTGCAGCAAAGGTTGACGAATTGGGAATACCTGTTCAAGTATCAGCATAGGCAATGAATGTTGAAAAGAAAATAATTTTAGTTTGTCCGCTTGGCTGGGGGTTGGGTCACGCAAGTCGGGACATTCCAATCATTGACTCTTTTCGGAGGGATGGACACAAGGTCATAATTGCAGGCGATGAGCAATCTTTAGCCCTTCTATCAAATCGATTCGAAGGAGTTAAAACCATTCATTTCCCATCGTTTAAGGTTAGGTTTTCGAAAAGGCAAAACCAAGTTTTGCCACTTTTGTGGATTGCTCTTCGCTTGCCATATCATATAATAAAGGAGCATTTAATTCTAAAGCGTATCGTTAGGCAGCTAAAGATTGATGTGGTTATTTCTGATAACCGCTATGGATTATGGAATAATGATGTAAAAACAATTCTTATTACTCATCAGCTCAAAATCTTTTTTCCTCGTCCATTCCGGTTTCTCGAACCATTAGGAACTAGATTTATACGGTTTATGGCAGAGAAATTTGATAGCTGCTGGATTCCAGATTATTATAATTCAACGGGCTTGGCGGGTGAATTATCGCATCCGAAAAGATTACCTTCAAATGCACGATATATTGGGATTATTTCCCGCTTCCAAAAGGCAAATACTGTTGAATCAGAAGAGAAATGGGGGTTGGTTGGGATTGTTTCAGGCCCATCGCCACACAGGGAGATTTTAATTTCTGAAATTGAGAAATTTTCTAAAAGGCAGAATCTTAAAACCCTTATTATAAAAGGTAATCCCAATGAGGGAACTGAAATTGTAGAGCAGAATGGAATTTGGTATGCAGGCCATTTAGAGGATAAGGATTTTGCATCAGTAGTAACATCTTCAAAATATCTTATTTGCAGGGCAGGATATAGTTCAATAATGGATTTAGTTGCGTTGGGTGTAAAATGCTTGATAGTTCCAACCCCAGGACAAACAGAGCAGGAATATTTAGCTGAGTTTTTATCAGATAAAGGGTTGTTTCAAACCTGCAAGCAAAGTGATGTGGAAAAGCAGAGTATCTCGGAATATATGGTTGATTTGAACAGTTGTGAATTTTTAACAACCCAAAAACTCACTATGAGTTTCTTAATGAATTTACAAGAATGATCTTACAAATTCCCCCTCTCGGAATCGTCAAGAATTCTTTTCGTAATAATCCTCACTGGGAATCGGGCGGCAAGATACCCAATGACAATAACAATAATTAGCACCAAGCTAATATCGAGCAGTTGAATATCAACAGGATAAGTATCAATAATGAAACTTCCCGACCCCTGAATTTTAATTAATTCGAATGTAGTTTGAGCCCAGCAAATTAATAGTCCTAGTATTGTACCAATCAGAGTGCCTCCCATGGTGATTAGCATTCCTTCAGCCATAAATATTTTTTGAATCAGCTCGTTATCAGCGCCCATGCTTCGAAGGGTTTCCACATCGCTGCGCTTATCGATGATTAGCATCGAAAGGGAGCCAATGATATTGAACGAGGCAATTACAAGAATCAGGGATAGAATAAGTCCGATGGCCAGTTTCTCCGATTTCATAGTGCGGAATAGAACTTCATTCTGCTGAAATCTGTTCAATACTTTATAATTACTACCAAGCGTTTCTTTTACCTCTTTTTGTAACGTTTCGATATTGACACCCTCTTTTGCTTTTAGTTCAATAGATGTTACCTCATTGGTATAATCCAAAAGATCGCGGGCAAACTCAATGGGCAGTATTACATATTTTGAATCGAATTCCGCCTCAATGGCAAAAACGCCAGCAAGCATTATCCCTTTCGTTGTTAGCGCATTTTCAGGCGACAAGGATCTGTTTTTTCCTCTTTTTGGGACATAAATAGTAAGCGGGTCGAATTGTGAAATTCTGGCGTTGAGGTAGTACGCTACGCCCTGTCCCAAAATGGCATGTGGTTGATTTGCCTTCCAAAGTTCAAAGGTTCCATCAATCATCATCGAGTCAATTCCAGTGAGCTCAGGGTAGCTCTTGCTAACCCCTTTTATCATTCCGATATACTGTTTTTCGCCGCAGCGGAAAACGGCATTCTCTTCCATTACCTCAACAAAAACAGCAACCCCTTTCAATGATTTTAACCTTTCAATCTCTGGTAAATTTGAACTAAAGGTTTTGCCTTCAACCAAGCTTATCTTTATTTCGGCATCAAAGGTCGAGTACATTTTCTTGATGAGTGAATCGAACCCATTAAAAACAGAGAGAACAATAACAAGCGCAGCAACACCCATTGCAACACCAAAAAGCGAAATGAGTGAGATAATGTTTATTACATTATGCGATTTTTTTGCAAACAGGTAACGCTTGGCTATGAATAGTGGGAAATTCATTAAACGGACTTTAGATTTTAGACACTAGATATCAGATATTAATTATCAATATTTTATACTTGTAAAAAGGAAGACTAATTTTTCCTAAAGACTAAAAGTCAATTCACCTCTTCCTACAAATATACAGAATCTCATCCTTTGGCAAGGCGTATCGTTTCACTAAATCTTCGGAGAAAGTACTAACGTAATCATCCTCAGTTACGTCAAATCCAACTTCTCGCAATATTTTTCCGTAATCTCTACCGTACAATCGAAGATGATCGCGCTGTTTATAGTGCTTTTCGCGAAGTTCGGGCGTATTTATCGATTTATCCTCTAATGTATTTTCAATTGAATTTTCTAAAGGAACCTGAAAAATGCCAAAGCCACCATGTTTCATAACCCTTAGCATTTCGCTCATCGCTTTTCTATCATCATCAACATGTTCAAGAACGTGGTTGCAGATTACCACATCAAAATTAGAATCAGGGAAGGGGATATTCTGAACATCTAGCTTAACATCGGCCCAAGGAGAGATTAGATCGGCAGTTATGTAATCGAGGTTCTTTAATTTCTTGAACGGTTTGATAAAGCAATATTCGGGGGCAATGTGCAGTACGCGCTTTGGAGCAGTAAAAAAATCGGTTCTATTATTTAGATATAACCATATGAGCCTATGTCGTTCCAATGATAGCGAATGAAATGCCAAAGCATTTGGACGTGATTTCAATCGTCCGTATGGCAAAATCTTCCGGTATTTTTTTCCCGAGATTGGATCCTCAATTCTATTTCCTTTATAAAATATTGAAATTGAACGCAGCAGAAAAGCAACGACTACCTGCTGGTAGTGGCGTGGTATAAAACGAGTTGCTAGGGAGATAACTCTTTTAATCATCTGACTAACTCTTCAACAGGTTATCAATATTTTCGATGTAATCGAGCGAGTCATCGAGAAAAAAGGATAGTTCAGGAACTATTCGCAGCTGATGCCTTACCCTTTGTGCCAATTCATGGCGAAATTGTTTGGTGTGAACTCGAACCGTTTGTAGTATCTCCTCCTTTTTATCGGTTGGAAAAATGCTGATATAAACCTTGGCTACCCCAAGATCGGGGCTAACTCGAACCGATGTGACCGTAATTATCTTCCCTCTGAATAGCGAAGTACCTTCCTTTTGAAAGATATCACCCAAATCTTTCTGTAGTAACCTCGATACCTTTATTAATCTTGTGCCTTCCATAACGCTGATTTTGTGCAAAGATACTTATTTTGATTATTAATTGTTAGATCTTGTTGCTTGCCACTTGATTGTTTAATTGTATTTTTGTTGACTAATTTTTGAGATGATGGATATAGTTTTAAGCGGAATACGACCAACAGGAAAATTACACCTAGGCAACTATTTTGGTGCAATGAAGAACTTTCTGAAGATGCAGCACGAGAACAATTGCTACTTCTTTATTGCTGATTATCATTCATTAACTACACATCCAACCCCCGCCGATCTTCATGGATCAGTGAAACAAGTTTTAGCAGAGTATCTTGCATGCGGTCTCGATCCAGAGGTTGCAACCCTTTATATCCAGAGTGATGTTCCTGAGATTCCCGAACTATATCTACTGCTCAATATGAATGCCTATATGGGCGAACTTGAGCGCTGCACTTCATTTAAGGATACCATTCGAAAGCAACCCGATAACGTTAACGCAGGATTACTGACCTATCCAACTCTTATGGCGGCTGATATACTTATCCATCGTTCGCATAAAGTGCCTGTTGGCAAGGATCAAGAGCAACACTTAGAGATGACCCGTACATTTGCCAATCGGTTTAACAGGATGTACAATGTGGAGTATTTCCCCGAACCTGTTGCATATAACTTTGGCGAAAAACTGGTTAAAGTTCCAGGCCTTGATGGCACTGGAAAGATGGGCAAATCGGAGGGTAACGGTGTGTTCCTTGCCGATGATCCCGACACCATTCGTAAAAAGGTGATGAAAGCAGTTTCTGATAGCGGTCCAACAGAGCCAAATCAGCCAAAGCCGGAGGCTATTGAGAATCTGTTTTCAATAATGAGAATTGTTTCAACCCCCGATACATACACATTCTTCGATGAGAAATATAATACCTGCCAAGTTCGCTACGGCGATATGAAAAAACAGCTGGCAGAGGATATAATTAAGGTTACAACCCCTGTTCGAGAGAAGATTGAAGGTTACCTTGCTGATAACGCCTACCTGCGTAAAGTAGCAAGATTAGGAGCCGAGAAAGCTCGTGAAAGCGCTTCGAAGACAATCAAAGAGGTAAGAAGTATTATTGGGTTTAAGGAATTCTAAACAGATTCTAGATTTCAGACTCTAGACATCAGACAATCGAATTCTTTAGTCTGACGTCTCAAATCTGATGTCTAATATCTGATGTCTCAAGTCTTCCCTAAGATATTTCCCAGTCAAATCCATCCTTACGGTCACGAACGGTAACGCCCATTTCCGTTATCTGATTCCTGATTTTATCCGATGTGGCAAAATCTTTATTGGCTTTCGCATCAAGGCGCATATTCAGTAACATATCGATAAGTTTACCTGTTAGCTCACCTTGCTTGGAACCCTCGTTTTGCTCATCTTTTAGTCCCAGAATATCAAAGGTTATAGTTCTGAAAGTATTTCGAAGCGTATTTAAATCATCAGCAGTAATTGATTCTTTACTCTCAGCAAGCAGGTTGATATTACGAACCCAATCGAATAGAACGGCAATGGCAATTGAACTATTGAAATCATCGCTTAGCGCATCAAATGATCTATTCAAATCTTTAACATCAACAGTAGATTTGTCTGCAGGTTTAATCCTGTCGATAAACCGATTGGCTGTCATCAGTCGTTGTAGCCCTTTTTCGGATGCTTGTAAAGCTTCATTGGAGAAATCCAAGGTGCTTCTGTAGTGGCATTGCAGCATGAAAAATCTCACCGCCATTGGAGAATACCCTTTTTCAAGTAACGGATGGTTACCTGTAAATAGCTCATTGGGTAAGAACCCATTTCCGGCAGTTTTCGACATTCTCACACCGTTTACAGTGAGCATATTGGTGTGTATCCAATAATTTACGGGTGCTTTATGATTACACGCCTGCGATTGTGCTATTTCATTGGTGTGATGCGTTGCCTGTAAATCCATGCCACCGCCATGAATATCGAAGGTATCGCCTAAATATTTTCTACCCATGGCCGAGCACTCGATATGCCAACCCGGAAAACCCCAACCCCAAGGCGATGGCCACTTCATCAAAGTTTCAGGTTTTGCAGCAATCCATAGTGCGAAATCCAATCGGCCATGCTTTTCATCTTGTCCGCCAAGTTCACGAGTTCCTTCAATCAGTTCTTCTAGTTTTCGGTTGGTTAGCTGACCGTATGAATACTCTTTATTATATTTTTCTACATCAAAATAAACTGTACCACCAATTTCATAGGCATAACCCTTTTCGATGATCTGCTTAATCATCTCAATCTGCTCAACGATATGACCCGTGGCTGTTGGTTCAATACTTGGCGATAGAGTATTAAAAGTTCTCATCACCTCGTGAAAACCAAGCGTATATTTGTGCACAATCTCCATTGGCTCTAGCTGCTCTAACTTTGCTTTTTTAGCAAACTTATCATCGCCTTCATCTCTGTCGCCCTCTAAATGGCCTGCATCGGTTATGTTACGAACGTATCGTACTTTATATCCGAGGTGCAATAAATATCTATATATTAAATCGAATGATATAAAGGTTCGGCAGTTGCCTAAATGAACATTGCTATAAACAGTTGGACCGCAAACATAAAGACCAACATGTTTTGGATTAATTGGTTTAAACTCTTCCTTCTTGCGAGTTAGGGTGTTGTAAATAAATAGTGGACTTTCCATAGCGATAATCTATACATTTAAAATCAATCGGATACAAAAGTAAGAAAAAGAGGGAAGCGAGAAGTGAAAAGTGAGAAACGAAAAGTGAAAAGTGAAAAGAAATTGGAAAATAAAAAAGGGAGAATGTTTCCTTCTCCCTTTGAAATATATTATACAACAATATTTACCAAGCGTTGGGATCGTCTATTGCTTCGGTGCTTTCAACCTTTTTTACATTTTTTGCAACATCCTGTCCCTTGTCGTTTTTCTCAACGGTAAACTCTAAAGCATCACCATCATGGATATCGTTGAAGTCACACTCAACTACATCGAGGTAATGGAAGAATAGATTATTTGGCGGAAACTGGATGAAACCATAACCATTGTTCATGTTCATGGCTGTTCCTTGCTTAATTGACGAATCTTCTAGATCAGCGGAAATTGGTTTTGGCTGATTATAATCCTGCTGTGAGAAAAGGTTTACTGTTAACTTATCATTATTTTTAAGACCATTGTTTATAACATCATGCATGGCAACAGGGAAGGTTACCTCCCGAATTAGATCTTGCGATGTACGTGTAACCACTTCGCGTCCCATATCATCGGTGTAATCGAAATCCCAGCTAAGAACCATAACCTTGGTTCCAAGGGAGTTGAGCTTACGAATAAGCGGGACGTAATCGCCATCGGAGGTGATAAGTACAACAACATTGAATCTTTTGTAGAAAGTTTGCTCAAAGGCCTCAAGAGCCAACCAAACGTCAATGCCCTTATCGTCCTTTTTGCCTCCACGAGTTCGGATTGGTAAGTAGTGGGTTACAACACCCTCGGACATTAAAATATCATCGAAAACGCGATCGTTATACAGCTGATTTCCTCTTTGACTTGCCTCCTGAGCGCTAATCCTTCCACGGAAATAGTGAGCCTCAATAACCTGACAGAAACGGGATTCTACATCCTCCTCACGGGCAATCATGTTGCGAACAAACTCATGTAATCCAGCTATATTAAGCCTTTTACGTCGTGGATGAAAATAGTTATAGTAGTTGCTAACGTGTAGAAAGTAGTTGCCATCGTAAAAAACGCCAATGCGCACTAAGTCTTGTCCTGTGGTCATATAGTAAAGGTGTTATTGTTAAATATAATTTTAAATAGACTGATTTTCTATAACTAAAGTAATAGATCTGCAATCGTTTATATCATTGGCAAAGATACAAATTCTTCTGTAAGGCTGCAATCCTCAATGACTCCAAATGATTAGCAAGTGAGAAATATCAGTTAAAAATTTAACATGAAACTATTGATTTAACTATATAAACAGAATGGTAGAGATAAAGTTCTTAGGTAAACGATGATATTTGTCAATGGCATGAAATTAGTGATTAAATATGGAAAACGCCCATGAAAGATGGGCGTTTTCCATATTTAAATTATGCTTCGACTCCAATCGGCATTACTTAGGCATTAAGTGGGATTATGAATTTTGTTATTCTAAGATAACCAGACTTCCCTTTGGGTATTCAACGCTGTAAGAGAATAGTAATTTCTTTGTTTCCGAAGGTTTCAACTTAAGCTCCCAGTTTATAATTCCAGTAGCAGAGTTGTAATTCGAACCGCCTTGCTCAACAAGTTTCACCTTAACCTTTTCGTTTGTTGATACAGGTATTTGATCCTCAATAGTAATTTCAGCATCTTGCTTTTTCCCATTCGTAATGGTAATCTCCCAATTGCGGGTTTCTGTAACCTTCGACCCAATCATATTTTTTTCGGTGAAAGATTTTGCTTTTGTTCGCTTAACCGAAATGCTTTCATCCTTACCCAATGAAAGTTTCAATGTATCGCCAAAGGCTTTGGTATCGAGGAAAGTTGAGCCAACATAGTTGTTTTCAAAATATAGGTTTGCATCCCCATTAAGAAGATTCAAGCCTTGCCAATCGGTCATGCTCGCCACTAAATATGCATACTCTGAGAATTTAGGAATGGTATTATACTGATATGTTGCTTTTATGGATGGTGTCTGTAATACTGCAATAATAGGTTGTGGTTTTGATGGAATATCATAAGGAATATCAATATTAAACGTGAAAGTAGTTTGACTTTCGGAAACAGAAACGGGCATTTCAGATATTTTATCTCTTTTTATACCGTAAGCAGTAGTTACCAACTCATTTAACTCTGCTGATTCAACTTGTACACCAGCAGCTTTCCCTTGAAGCATTCTATTCATATATGGTTGCAAAATATCAATATACCATGGATAAATCGATGGTGCAGTAGAACCTGTGGTTGGATTCCCAGAGGAAACGGATAGTTTAATCTTATTCCAATCCTCGCCCGTTGTTTGGTAAACATTGGCTTTGCAAGTGATACTCAACGGATCGGTTATGCTATTCACTCTAACATCGTAAGCAGGATACCAACCTGCTTCACGTGTAAAGTATTTTATTGTAGTAGATGCAGCAATCGGTTGATTAGAGCTAAAGGTTACCAAAACCTCACTTGTATTCTTAGTTCGTTGGGTCGAGAGGATTTGTAGCTGTCCATCAATTTTCTGCAAATCTTCTTGTAGGATAGCTATTGCATCAGTTTTCTCTGCCCATGATCGGCTATAATCTTCGAGTTTTGACTTAAAATAAGCTAGGGTTAACTTTAAATCCTCAAGTTTTACTCCTTGATCTCCAATTAACTCTTTATTGGCTAACAATATTTCTTTTTCGGTCCCAATGTTTTTTAGAAAACCATTTTCAAGTACAAGTTTACGTTCTATCTCCTTTTTGCGGATTTGTAATTTCAGATATTCAGGATTTTGGGCAAGCGAATCCATCATATTCTTTTGGTACGATACCGATACAATTGTAGCGTCACTGCAGTTTACCTGAATCGACGATTCTTCGAGGCTAGGAGGTAGGTTGGTGAATACAACCCTGTTTTCACCTTTGTCGAGGTTAAACTTAGCAACCCTCGTAATTTGAGCGCCCTGTGAATAAACGGTTGCCGAAACAACTTTCGATTTTACCCTTTTTTCCTGTGCATTAAGGATGTTGGCAAAAATCAGGGTAACAAAAAGCATTAAAATTATTTTTCTCATATCTGTTAGATTAGTGTTCTAGTTTTTCAGTATCAAAGTTAATCATTGCTGCATCAAATTAAAGACCAAATTTTATTTTGATGAATTTATTAAAGCAATCTAAGAAACGGTTTAAGTTTTAAAATACACAAACATTAACCACTGAGTTAACGGAGGAAAGAACACGAAGGAAAACAGAGTTGAAATGGCTTTTAGCCATTTCTTGCCTTTGCGCTCTAAATTTACACTCGGGTTAAAAGAAAATTGTTCAAACAAAAAAGTATACTTTGCGATCTTTGCGAAACCCTTAGCGGACTTTGCGTGAAAAAATAATCAGGCTCTTAATTTTGATGAATTTCTTTAAACAATCTAAATCGATTTAGGAAAACTTTTTTATATTTGCTTCGAGAGGAAATTATGAAGAAAAAACGGGTTTCGTTGAATGATATTGCCGAGAGTCTTGGCGTTTCAATCGCCTTGGTATCGCTTGTGCTGAATGGAAAAGATGCCGAGCAGGGAATTTCAGCAGAAACTAAACAAAAAGTGCTTGCCAAGGCACAGGAGTTGAGTTACAAGCCAAACCATTTTGCTCGTGGATTGAGGTTAGGCAAATCATTTACTATTGGACTTATTGTTTCCGATATTGCCAATGGTTTCTATTCTCGCATTGCCCGAAACATCGAAGATTTAGCCGAAGTACATGGGTACAATCTTATCACGTGCAGCACCGATGAGGATATTGAACGGGAGTTAAGACTAATCAAACTTTTAAGGGCTAAACAGATTGACGGGCTTATTATCTCATCATCACAGGAGAATCCCGATGAATTCAACAGGCTAAAAGCCGAGGGCTTCCCAGTTGTGCTAATCGATAGATGTTTTGATGGTTTGGAAGCATCTTGCGTTGTTGTTCAAAACAGGGAGGGTGCGAAACAAGCGGCGGCACATTTGGTTGAACAGGGATATAAAAATCCATTAGTATTAGCCATTGAACCTGCTCATGTTTTCACTATCCGTGAACGATGCGAGGGATTTGTTTCAGAAATGAAAAAGCATTCAATCAGCCCAAAGGTTGAGTTCTTACCTTTTGATGATGCTTTCAACGAGGTAGAACGATTAATCGATAAATTAATACAAAACAATCAACTGCCCGATTGCATCTTTGCAATAAATAATAACATTGCAACAGCCTGTTTACAAGTGTTACGTAAATATAATATAGATACTCCGAATAAAGTTGGGCTTGTATGTTTTGATGATATTCCCTATTTCAGTTTTATGAATCCAGCGGTTACAGCAATATCTCAACCCGTTGATGATATTAGCGCATCGGCATTTGAAATGCTTTTAAAAATGCTAAAAGATGAGAAGACAGAGCTTGAAGGTGGAGTAAAACATCTTCCTGTAGAATTAATAATCAGAGAATCGACAATAAAAAAAATAAATATTTAATTAAAATCGCATTGCCATGAACACTAAAACACTTCCAATTTTCTTTGCATTTTTAACCATGGGTATTGCCGATGCAATGGGCCCAATGTCAGATGCAGTAAAAAATCAGTATCAGCTAAATGATTTAATGGCTACACTTCTACCATTCTTTGTGTTCATTGCATTCGCTGTATTCAGTGTCCCTGGCGGATTGCTAGCAGCTCGAATTGGAAAGAAAAAACTTCTTCTTCTTGGATTGGGATTAAATGCAATAGCTCTATTAATTCCAACTTTGATTGAACCCAGCTATGCTTTGCTCTGTTGCTGTATTTTAACATTAGGAATCGGCACAACTTTTCTACAAGTATCGGGTAATCCTATAATGCGTGATGTAAGTGTCCAAGGAGCGTATAGCCGTAACTTGGCTTTTGCACAGGGAATCAAAGGGATTGGAAGCACTGTTTCGGCCTATCTCGTAACCGCAGTTGCTACATTGTTTATATTCAAAGATTTGGGATGGAGAGCGGCTTTTCCCGTATTTTTTGTGTTGATGGCAATAACCTTTATATCTGTTCTATTCATTAAGGTTGAGGAGACTAAAGCGGATATTCCACCAAGTTTAGGTTCTAGTCTTGGATTACTAAAAAAGCCAATTTTTTTAATGGCCGTTATTGGTATTTTCCTATATGTAGGAGCAGAGGTTTGTATGGCTCGTTTCCTTTTGCCGTTGAATAAAGCGATTGGCATGACACCCGAAAGTGCAAGTAGGTTTGGTGCTCCTTTATTTTTTCTTATTCTAACCATTGGTCGAATTGTTGGTGGTGCAACGCTATCTGTTATAAATCCTCGCAACTTTTTCCGCATATCGGCTGGGCTAGGACTTGCAGGTATTATTCTATTGATGTTTGGTTCAGAAACATTAGCTGTTGTTGGAGTTATCCTTGGCGGATTAGGATTTGCTAATATTTGGCCATTACTTTTCTCTATCACTGTTGAAGAGAAACCTGAGGCAGCTAACGAGCTAAGTGGACTGATGTGTATGGCTATTTCAGGAGGTGCATTAATTCCTCTTGTAATGGGTAAAATGGTTGATATGAACTTAAGCTCAATATCTTTCATTATTCCTGCAGTTTGTTTTGGTTACCTGTTGCTACTTTCGTTAAAAAAGACAAAGGCTATTGCATAATATTACAACTGTTATAAAATGAACTACCAAAACGATAACCGCATAGTAATGACCCTCGATGCAGGTGGAACAAACTTTGTTTTTTCTGCAATCAAGGGGTTGCAATCTATTGTTGACCCTATTACACGTCCTAGCAATGGGAACGATCTTGAAAAATGTCTAAACTCAATTGTAACAGGATTTAAAGAGGTTGAGAAGATGCTTCCCGAGAAACCTGTCGCAATCAGCTTTGCTTTTCCAGGACCGGCCGATTATCCCAATGGGATTATTGGTGATTTAGGGAATCTTCCTGCATTTCGTGGAGGAGTTGCCCTTGGACCAATGCTACAGGCGATTTTTGGGATTCCAGTATTTATCAATAACGATGGTGATTTGTTTGCCTATGGCGAAGCCATTGCAGGGCTTCTTCCTGAGGTTAATGCAATGCTTACCAAATCGGGTAACCCAAAGAAATACAAGAACCTATTTGGAATAACCATTGGAACAGGGTTTGGTGGAGGATTGGTTTACAATAATCAACTTTATATTGGCGATAACTCAGCCGCGGCAGAGATTTGGCTGATGCGTAATTATGTCGACAATAAGGTGTTTGCTGAAGAAGGGGTTAGTATTCGCGCGGTTCAAAGTATTTACAAGCAAATCTCGGGCGATAATTCAACCCATACTCCAAAGGAGATTTATGATATTGCCGATGGCAAAGCAAAGGGCAATAAGGATGCAGCCCTTAAGGCTTTTGAGCAGTTAGGTATCGTAATTGGCGATGCCCTTGCTAACGCCGTAACCCTCACAGATTCTATAATAGTTATTGGTGGAGGCCTTGCTAATGCATGGAAATTCTTTTCACCATCAATGTTCAATGTTCTAAATGGAAAAATTAACACATTAAGCGGTGATGCCGTTGATAGGCTTGAGATGAAAGCATTCAGTTTAGAGGACGAGGAGGGGCGAATGGCATTATCAAAAGGCAGTTTAACCAAGATAAAAGTTCCTTTTAGCGATAAAATGGTCGATTACGATCCCATGAAACGAATTGGAGTAGGTTTAAGCCGTTTGGGTACAAGTCAAGCTGTATCAGTTGGGGCGTATGCTTATGCGTTGAGTAAATTATAGATTTTAGATATCAGATACTAGACTTTAAACAATCACTTAATACCATCCATTGTAATGAAAACAAGAGCAGTATTAATCCTAATTCTTTTCATTGCGTCCTTCGTTGTAGAATCAAAAGCACAGCAACTAAATATTATGCCTTGGCCCTCAGAAATAAAAATGGCTGAAGGGCAATTTGTGATTAACAAAAATCTGAGAATTAGCATTAGCGGTAATCCCGATAAAAGGCTTCAACCAAATCTTGTAAGATTTATACAGCAGCTAAGCAAGCGAACAACAATTCCTTTCGATAGAGATACTATCATCACAAATACTGAAGCATCAATGATTATTGAGGTTAATCGTCAGGGTGTTGTGCATCTTGGAGAGGATGAATCATACTCATTAAAAGTTGAAAATGATAAGATAATTTTAACCGCTGAAACGGATTTAGGAGCAATGCATGGTTTACAAACCCTGCTTCAGCTGCTCGATCGAAATCGGAAATCATTCTTTTTTCCTTGCATCGAGATTAACGACAAACCCCGTTTTGCTTGGCGTGGTCTGATGATTGATGCCTGTCGTCATTTTATCCCACTTGAGGTAATAAAGCATAATATTGATGGAATGGCAATGGTAAAGCTTAACGTTTTCCATTGGCACCTAAGCGAGGATCAGGGATTTCGAGTGGAGAGCAAGGTTTTTCCAACGCTTCATCAGCTGGGCTCCAATGGCGAATTTTACACTCAAGTGCAGATAAAAGAGGTTATTGCTTACGCCAATGAGAGAGGAATTAGAGTTATGCCCGAGTTTGATATCCCAGGACATGCCTCTGCATGGATGGTTGGCCATCCTGAGCTAGCCTCTGCTGATGGTACCTATAAAATAGAAAAGTTCTTTGGAGTTTTCGATCCAACCATTGATCCAACTAAAAAGGAGACCTATACCTTTTTTGCTAAGTTCTTCAAGGAGATGTCGCAACTTTTTAACGATGAGTATATGCATATCGGAGGCGATGAGAACAATGGGGTTCAATGGAATGAAAACCCTAGAATTCAGGCGTTCATGAAAAAGAATGGGATTAAGAATAATCATGAGTTACAGGCTTATTTCAATGGTAATCTCTTAAAAATCCTCGAAAAGAATGGGAAAAAGATGATTGGTTGGGATGAGATTTTTCAACCTACACTCCCAAAAACTATTGTAATACACTCATGGCGAGGACGAGAATCGATGGAAGAAGCTGCCCGCAAGGGATATCGCAGCATACTATCGAGCGGTTATTATATCGATCTTTTTAAAAATTGCTCGGAGTACTACCTTAACGATCCTCTTCCAGACGACAGCAAGCTAACAGCGGAAGAGCAAAGTAGAATTCTTGGTGGCGAGGCCACCATGTGGGCTGAACTTGTAACAGGCGAATCGGTTGATTCCCGCATTTGGCCTCGTACTGCAGCAATTGCCGAAAGGCTTTGGTCTCCTGCATCGGTAAAGGATGTTGATGACATGTATCGTAGGCTCGATGTTATCAATCTACAGCTCGAGGAAACGGGCTTGCAGCATATCAAAAATCGGGAGATGATGATGCGCCGCCTTTGCAATGGTTATAATATCGAGCCATTAAGAGTTTTAGCTGATGCCGTTGAGCCTTTGGAAGGTTATCGCCGACATGGTAGTCAGCGTTACACAACCGAATTTCCATTATCAAGGGTTGCTGATGTTGCTCTTTCCGATGCTCCCGATTTTGTGAGATTCCGTTTGCGTTACAATGATTATATCAAGACTAAAAACAAAGTTAGCTATACGAAGATGATGGATTTGCTAGAAAAATGGAGTGGAAATCAAGCATCATTTAACTCTTTGGCATATTCAAACGCTGCATTGAGAGAGGTTCTCCCTTTGTCCGACAATCTAAAGGAACTCGCACTAATTACTCGTAAACTTCTGGAACAACTTGATTCAGGAACTGTGATGGAGGAAGCGGAGAGCGACGCTCTAAAAATTCAATTGGAAAAGTTAAAATTTCCAGTTGCAGAAATGGAACTTCCTCTTACTTCCTTAACTTTAGAAATAATTAATCAGCTAAAGAATGGAAACAAAATGGAATAAAAAGTTTATAAACATTACCGTTCTATTTCTTTTGATTACACAGCTTTCTTTTGCGCAGGAAGGGGTAATGCTTTTAACTTCGGGGTGGAAATTTCGCAAAGCAAACTCCACCGACAAGTGGCTCCCAGCATCAATACCCGGGAATATTTATTCAGATTTACTAGCCAATAAGCTAATCGCTGATCCTTTTGCTAGCTGCAATAGCACGAATCTTAAATGTGTTGATGAGTGCGATTGGGAGTATCAAACGTTAATCACCATCAATACCGACATGTTTTTAAGAAGTGAGACCGAATTGGAATTTAAGGGTCTCGATACCTATGCAAAGGTTTACCTTAACGATTCCTTAATTCTTACTGCTGATAACATGTTTAGGTCATGGAAGGTAAATTGTAGCGATTATTTACGGGATGGAGGAAATATATTAAGGGTTGTTTTTAAATCGGCACAAAAATATGTTGATGAACAATCGGCAAAATTACCATACAAACTTCCCGGTGGCGATTGGGCATACATCCGAAAAGCGGCATACCAATTTGGGTGGGATTGGGCTCCAGCCCTTAAATCGTGCGGAATTTGGAAAAAAGTTTACCTTAGAACGAAACCCGATTTTACCATTGAAAACTTTTACTACAAAACAATTGAGTTAAGTGAATCGAAAGCGATTGTTGAGGCAAATTTTGAGGTTAATTCCCCCTGTAAACAAAAAATTTCAGTCGAAATAACGAATAGTAAAGCTCGCACAAGCATTACTGAAATAAATGAAGAGGTTCAGAAAGGGAAAACCTTAGTTCAAACAAAATTCACCATCGAAAACCCAAAGCTGTGGTGGCCTATCGGAATGGGCTCACAGTATTTATATTCTCTTAGCTGCCGGATTCTTAACCGGGATGGAAAATTGGTAGTTATCGATAAGGAGTTGGGATTAAGAACCGTTGAGGTAATCAGCAAACCCGATAGCATTGGGTCTTCATTCTATTTTAAGGTAAATGGTAAACCTTTATTTGCTAAAGGAGCCAACGTTGTTCCACCAAATTCTTTTATTTCAAACGTACGAGATAACGAATGGATATTGCTTGCAGATAATGCATTGCGTTGCAACATGAATATGCTAAGGGTTTGGGGTGGTGGAATTTATCCCCCCGATGCCTTTTATGAAGCGTGTAGCAAAAAGGGAATACTTGTGTGGCAGGATTTTATGTTTGCCTGTTCGATGTATCCATGGGATAATCTTTTTATGAAAAATGTTGAGATCGAGGCTACTGAGCAGGTACAACGCTTACGTGGTTTTCCATGCATTGCTTTATGGTGTGGAAATAACGAGATTGATGAGGGCTGGCATAACTGGGGCTGGATAAAGCAGGTTGATACCATTCCCAATGCCACGAATGCCATTTGGGAAGGTTATAAAAAGTTATTTAATGAGTTACTACCATCAATTATAGTGAAATTTGATCCAGAAAAGTTTTATTGGGCATCGTCACCGCAATTTGGGTGGGGAAAAAAGGAGAGCATGAAAAGTGGCGACTCACACTACTGGGGTGTTTGGTGGGGATTTGAGCCATTTAGCGTATTTAAAACCAAGGTGCCTCGGTTTATGTCGGAGTATGGTTTTCAAGGGTTTCCAGATTATAGAACAGTGCTATCATTTTCCAAGGATGGCACCGTACGTCCCGATTCATCAGAACTTCAATGCCATCAAAGGCATCCTGTTGGGTATCAAACTATCGATAAATACATAAAACGCGAAGGGTTTAGCTCAAAAACATTAGACGATAGTATTTACTTTAGTCAAATTGTACAGGCTATTGGCTATAGAACAGCTATTGAGTCACACCGTTTAGCAATGCCGCAGTGCATGGGAACTCTTTACTGGCAGATGAACGATAGTTGGCCGGGCGTATCGTGGTCGGGTATCGATTTTTATGGAAGGTGGAAAGCCTTACAGTATACTGTTCGCGAAGCATATAAGCCAATCTTAATATCAACAGATGTTAATGATAAAGAGATTACTATCAAAGCGGTTTCCGATTTTCAGACACCAACTGAAGGTGAGTTAAAAATTCTGCTCTATAATTTTAATGGCGATATCCTGAAAAAATGGATAAATCCTGTTATTGTTAAACCAAACCTATCGGAGCAAATATTTAAGATGACGAATGGATTAAACAGGGCAGACTCTAGTAATACCTTTATCTACACGGGGTTTGAATCCAAAATAGGGGAACAGTTTTACACATACACCTACAATTGCAAGCAGGGAAATCTTAAGTTAGTTAACCCTGAGATTAAGGTAAAAATTGAAAAGATCGCTGAAGTATTAACTATTATTATAACGGCTAGTCATCCAGCCTTCAATGTACAAATATTGTCAGTTTCTCCTGATTTCAAGGTAGAGAATAACTATTTCAATATTTTACCGGGTAAGGAGTACCGGGTAAAAATATTAAACGGTGACGATAAAGACCTATTGGTTAAGTCTTTATTCGATTATTTGCATTAAAACACAATATTATGTTTAAGAAATCTATACTTGCTGTTGTGCTGATTGCTGCAAAGTTGTTATCATCGGCTCAGGTTAACGACCCTGCAAAATTTGTTAATCCCTTTATCGGAACCGATTTTCATGGTCACACCTATCCTGGGTCGACCGTTCCCTTCGGGATGGTGCAGCTTAGCCCCGATACACGGCTAAGCGGTTGGGATGGTTGCTCGGGTTACCACTACAGCGATTCGGTGATATACGGATTCACTCACACTCATTTAAGTGGTACTGGCTGCCTCGATCTTGGCGATATTCTAATAATGCCAACCGTTGGTAAACCTGAAGTTGATAATAAGCTCTATTCATCAACATTTAAAAAAACAAGCGAAAAGGCAAAACCGGGCTACTACTCGGTTTATCTCGATAAGCCAAAGGTTTTGGCCGAACTTACCTCCACTGCACGGGCTGGGTTTCATCGCTATACCTTTCCCAAAACTAAGGAGGCGAATATCATCTTGGATTTACAGCATCGTGATGAGGTTTTAAACTCGTGGATTCAGATTGTTGGAAACAATGAGGTTCGTGGTTACCGTCAATCAAAATCGTGGGCTGAGGATCAAAGAATCTACTTTGTGATTAGGTATTCAAGCCCTTTCGAACTTAGCAAAGTTCAAACTGCTGATGGCACTCCAATTACCACAACAATTGAGGGTGGAACAATTGAAGGAAAAAACCTTAAAGCATGGTTCAAATTTGGCAAGATAAAAGGGAATAAACTCCTTGTAAAGGTTGGTATATCTGCCGTTAGCGTTGCTGGAGCAATTAAGAACCTTGAAGCAGAAATTCCCGATTGGAATTTCGACAAAACGGCAAACGATGCATACGCATTGTGGAATAAAGAGCTAGGCAAAATATTGGTTGAAGGAGGAACTCCCGAGCAGATGACAACCTTTTACACTGCGCTTTACCATACCATGGTGGTGCCAAACATTTTTTCGGATGTTGATGGTAGATATCTGGGTATGGATAAAAAGGTTCATAATGCAGAAGGTTTTACTCCTTACACCGTGTTTTCTTTATGGGATACCTATCGCGCTTGGCATCCGTTGATGACCATTATTGACACCAAGCGAACGAGCGATTACGTAAACACCTTTCTTTCTCACTATAAATACGGGGGATTGCTCCCTGTTTGGGAGCTGGATGCCAACGAAACATTCTGTATGATTGGATACCACGCCGTTCCTGTTATTGTTGATGCTTGGATGAAAGGTATTAAGGGTTTTGATGCAAAGTATGCGCTGGAAGCCATGAAGCATAGCTCAAACCTTAATCATCTTGGTCTTGAGGCATACAGAAAATACGGACATATTCCTGGCGATAAAGAACCCGAATCGATATCTAAAACCCTTGAATATTCCTACGATGATTGGTGTATAGCACAAATGGCCAAGTCATTGGGGAAATGGGCTGACTACAACGACTATACGAATAGAGCCCAATTCTACAGGAATATCTTCGATCCAATAACAGGATTTATGCGTCCTAGATATAATGGAGGATGGAAAACGCCTTTTAATCCTACTGATGTTGATAATAATTTCACTGAGGCGAATAGCTGGCAGTATAGCTTCTTAGTTCCTCAGGATATTAGCGGTTTGATGAAACTTCATGGTGGAAAGAAAGGATTTGAGGATAAAATGGATGAACTTTTCAGTACTTCAGCAAGTCTTTCGGGTAGAGAGCAATCAGATATTACCGGGTTAATTGGTCAGTATGCACATGGAAACGAGCCAAGCCATCATATGGCTTATCTTTACAACTTTGTGGGGAGCCCATGGAAAACTCAGCAAATTACCCGGAGGATTATGGATGAGATGTATACCTCAAAACCCGATGGTCTTTGTGGTAACGAGGATTGCGGTCAGATGAGCGCGTGGTACGTGCTAAGCGCAATGGGAATTTACTCTGTTTGTCCAGGAAATACTCAGTATGCGATTGGGTCACCTTTATTTAAGAGGGCAACTATAAATCTCGAAAACGGAAATAAGTTTACTATTTTGGCGGAGAATAACTCGAAGGAAAATATCTATATAAAAGAGGCATATTTAAACGGAAAGCCCTTAACACGTAGCTGGATTGATTATTCTGAGATATTCGGTGGTGGTGAACTGAAATTTGTAATGGCAAATTCACCCAATAAAGAGTGGGCTTCGAGTATAAGTGGGTCACCCGAAAATCGGATTGAAGGTACAGAATTTACCATTGTTCCATATTTCACCAATGCCCCCAAAACGTTTATCGACAGCCTAGCAATTGGTATCGCTACTCTTGATAAAGAGCAAATTGTTTACTACTCAGTTTCGCCAATAAACTCAGAAAATGATAATGCTGAATGGAAGCAAGGGAATAGCATTATCATCAAGGAATCATCAATGGTTTCGGCGTATTCTGTAGACAAGGCTGGGAATAAGAGTTATGTTATTGAGGGTAAATTTTATCGTTACCAATCAGATAAAGTTATATCAACAAAAAGCAAATACAGCAGCCAGTACAATGCGGGTGGTCTAAATGGACTGATAGATGGAATTAGGGGAGAAAAGGACTTTAGATTAGGCGGTTGGCAGGGTTATCAGGATCAAGATTTTGAAGCGACTATTGATTTAACCACAGTAAAGCCAATCCACAGAATTGCTGCCGGGTTTTTACAGGATGCCCGCCCATGGATTTGGATGCCTAAGTATGTTGAGTTTTGGACATCCATTGATGGTCAGAATTTCACCCTAGCTGCAACCGTTAAGCATGATATTCCCGAAAACCAAATGGAGGTGATAATTAAGGACTTTGAGGTTAAGGTTAACTTGAATGCTCGCTACATTAAAGTATTCGCGAAGAATTTGGGCACAATACCTCAATGGCATCCTGGAGCAGGCTTTCCTGCATATATTTTTATTGATGAGATAATTGTTGAGTAATTCATTCACCGCTGAGACGGGGAGCACGCAGAGAAATAATCTTAGTTCACAAAAAAAACTCTGCGCCCTCTGCGTCTCAGCGGTTATTTTTTTAAACATGATTTTTATCCAATTAAGATTTCAATAAATTAGGAGTAATGGACATTTATGGTGTTTTTTTTGAGACGTTTTATTCAAGTGGACATTTGTGGTGTTGTTTATTTTTAGGTTAGCTGCTCAATTAGGTAAAAGTGTTCTATTTTTGTTGCATCAAATGAAACGGAAATGGG
>JANYLA010000129.1 GCA_025361485.1 Bacteroidales bacterium | reverse complement strand
GTGTTGTGAAAACCATCTCTCCTTACAATTTTACTCCCACAGTAAAAGCACTTTTTTTATTCATAACCTTTCATTTAACTCAAAGATAGTAGTTGCAATGCTTTCATGTATTTTTAACACCATAAATGTCCATTAACCCTTTTTTTCAATAAATTCCTTGCATAATAATAGTCCCAACCCTGTTCCTGTTTCATTTGCCGTTCCAACTTTCGATAGTTTACTATCTATTCTAAATATCTTGTCAACATGAGCAGGATCAATACCAGTGCCGTTATCGGCAACAATAATTTCGCAAAAGTTATGCTGCTTCATGATTTTAACTTTTACCTCACCATTCAGCTGTGTGAACTTAATTGCATTTGAGATTAGATTCCGCAAAACTGTCTTTATCATATCAGCATCAGCGTAAACTGTGACATCCACCTGATTTTCGAAAATCAGCTTAATGCTCTTTTTCTTTGCAACATCATGAAATAATGGCTCAATATCGCCTATAATCGCTTTTACATCAACCTTTTCAGGTTTCGCCTGTAGTTTACCAGTTTGCATTCGTGACCACTCCAGTAAGTTCTCTAAAAGAATAAACGTTTGCTTCGAAGTGCTATTAATTCCTTCAGCAACCTGCCTAACGGTTTCGACTTCGAAATTCTGAACATTGTCCATCAACTCCTCACTTAAGCCCATTAATAGATGAAGTGGATTTTTTAAATCGTGGGCAATAATGGAAAAAAATTTATTTTTAGTTGAGTTTAACTCTTCCAGCTGTTGTGAATACTCTTCGAGTTTTCGCTCACGCTCCATGAGCAGCTTGTTAGCATTTATTGTTTTGAAGTGGTTAACTACTTTAAGCGTTAGCTCAAAATCTTTAAAAGGTTTTGTTATATAATCAATGGCGCCAAGCTCCAAGCCATGCTTGATGTTTTCAGCATCAGAAGTGCCGGTAATAAAAATAACAGGAATGTTTTTAATGGTATCGACTTTAGAAATCTCGGAGTATACTTCGAATCCCGTTATATCGGGTAAAACTAAATCCAATAGGATTAAATCGGGCATCTCCGATTTAAGAATCTGCAATGCCTCGCTACCAGAATATGCTGAAATGGAAGAGAAATTATTTTGTAATAGTATCTCAACAATATATGAATTGATGAGCTTGCTATCATCAACAACCAATACTTTACCAAAAAAACTCATGAAAAGCAATTGTAATGAGAAAATGAATCACTCTTTTATACTTTGTTAATTCGCCTATTTCTTCTGCTTAAAGACCTGAAATAGCTCATCCTCACTTTTATTGTACTTTATACCATTAACAAGAAGATTTAATAAAAGTTCAGCATCGGCTTCACTAAAGGAAGAAGCTACTGCTAAACGCTTAATCATGTTAATCTCGTTTTTAAAAAGAACCCCATCAGCTAAAGCCATCGCAACAACATCGTATAGTTGATGAAACCGTTCCTCTAGCTCATAGCGTAATGGTGAGCCTGCTGGATCTCTTTTTAGAATTAATTCATCTATTTCGGGGTCGGTAAAGCCAAGACGTTTTCCAATACGGTGAAGAAGTTCTGATTCTGATTTATCAACAACACCGTCGGCATTAGCAACTTGTATTAAATGTAAGAAGTGCTCGTTACTCGCTTTTTTATCGTGATGATCGAAATAGTTTAGCATATTATTATCGGTTTTATTGTTTATTACCTAACAAATATTGAATCATAAAGGATAATTGATTCAATTGATTACTTCTAATCTATAGTATCGTTTAACAAAGTTAGATAAACACCTGATACTATCTCTAGAATTATTTTGCTTTTTTCAAAAATAATTCTACTTGTTATTATAACAAACCAAAAAATTAAAAAGATGAAAAAACTAGTACTCTCATTCGTTGCATTGTTAACAATAGCTTTTAGCTATGCACAAAAAGTTGATTTAGACAGATTTTTTATACCTGTAAAGTATTACAACCTTCCTTCTAAACCTATTGGTTTTGAGTATAAAACTTTTTCGGTGCAAGCTAGCTTAGCATCATTAACCAGTAAACTTTTTTCACAGGATGAGGTGATAGGAAATTTTAAAATTGATGGGTTTAACCGCGTAGAAGAAAATGGTGATATTATTATAATTCTTAAAGTTAGCGACATCAGTATAACAAGAACTGAAGTTAAAAGTAGAATCCAAGAGGAGAAAGATAAAGCAGGTAACGTTACTTCTCGAAAAACTTTTTATTGGCTAGAGATTGATTATTCTATGTCTTCTGATGCGGATGTTGTTAATAATAAAACGAAACAGTCTTTAACAAAATATTCGCTAGACAAATCTGATAATAAGTTTACTTTCAAATCTTCAGAATTTGGAAGTTATAATGCTGCCAGAGATTCCTATGCTCTAAACAAAGAGATAGTATTAAAGAATTTAATCAATGGTCGAATTAAGCATTACTATACATTAATGAATGAGGATTTGACAAATTTCTATGGTTTCAGAGCAATAAATACTAATGAACAGTTATGGATTTCTGGTTCAAAAAAACACCCAGAAACAGCCCCTTATATGGATAATTTTAACATTATTAAAGAAGCATTCAATTCAATGACCCTTGAAGCCCCTGTTGATCAAATTAAAGAAAAACTTCAACCCGTTATTGAGTATTTAAATGGCCTAGTTAAAAAGTATCCTGCTGACGAAAAACCTGACAAGAAAATGAGATATTCTACTTTTTACAATTTAGGTAAAATATATTTATTCCTTGATATGCCTGATGAAGCAATCGCTCAAGGGAATGCGCTTATTGCCAATGATTACGACAAGATTGATGGTAAATGGCTAGTTGAGCAAGGGAATGCTCTTAAAGAGTCGTTAAAAAAGAATAATTTAACAAGCAGACATTTTGTAAGGAACTAATAAATACAAACAAGCACTAAAATAAAGAGGGTGAATCAATAAATTGATTTACCCTCTTTATTTTAATAAGATAACAATCCAGCGGTTATAAGAATCTGCTCCATCTCCTTTTGGAGTTGCATAGCCTTTTGTTTTGCAGCATCTGCAAAACGCTCAGAATTATCTGCATAGATAATGCCTCGTGAGGAGTTAACCAAAAGACCACATTTGCTATTTAAACCATAATGTGCAACCTCCTTAAGGCTTCCGCCTTGCTCTCCTACACCAGGAACAAGCAAAAAATGATCGGGGGCAACTTTTCGTATATCGCTAAAAAGTTCTGCACGGGTAGCGCCAACCACGTACATTGTATTGTCCGGATTTCCCCATTGAGACGATTTCTCTATCACCTCTTCAAATAATCTTTTTCCGGATGCTTTGCTCTCTATCATCTGAAAATCTGAAAAGCTATCGTTCGAGGTTAGGGCAAGAAGAATAACCCATTTATTCGAATACTCAAGGAATGGTGCAATTGAATCCTTGCCCATATAAGGTGAAATAGTTATTGCGTCGCAATCGAGAGTTTGAAAGAATGTACGGGCGTACATCTTGGCAGTGCTAGTAATATCGCCCCGCTTAGCATCGGCAATAAGATATAGTTCAGGGTATTTTTTACGTATATACTTTAACGTTTTTGCAAGGCTATTCCAACCTGCTGCACCATGAACTTCATAGAAAGCAAGATTCGGTTTTACAGCAACAACATGATCGGCAGTGGCATCAATAATCGCTTTATTGAACTCAAAGATAGGATCCTCGCAGGCAAGGATATGCTGAGGAATCTTCGATAAATCGGTATCGAGCCCAATACAAAGAAAACTCTCCTTGATTTTTATCTGTTCAAATAGCTGATCTGAGGTCATGGTTGTCGATTATTCTTGGCTTGCAGCCTTTAGCCTTTCAGCATTTTCAGCAAGTTGAAGTTTATCAATTATCTCCTGGATATCACCATCAATAATAGCCGAAAGATTATAAAGAGTCAGGTTGATTCGATGATCGGTTACCCTGCCCTGCTGATAGTTATAGGTACGAATCTTAGCCGAGCGGTCGCCAGTTGAAACCATCGTTTTGCGCTTTTGCGAAATCTCATCGATATATTTTTGGTATTCAAGATTATATAGTCTTGTTCGGAGTTCAGCAAAAGCTTTATCGTAGTTCTTCAGCTGCGATTTTTGATCCTGGCATTGAACAACTATTCCGCTAGGAATATGGGTTAAGCGAATTGCAGAATAAGTTGTGTTAACACTTTGTCCGCCAGGACCCGATGCGCAGAAAGTATCCTTGCGAATATCCTCTGTTCTCAAATCAATGTCAAACTCCTCTGCCTCAGGCAGAACTGCAACAGTTGCTGCTGATGTATGAACACGTCCCTGTGTTTCGGTTTGAGGTACTCGCTGTACACGATGTACTCCCGATTCGTACTTTAGAATACCATAGACACCTTTGCCAGTAACGCTTAAAACAATTTCTTTATAACCACCCGATGATCCTTCTGAAATGCTCGACACCTCATATTTCCAGCCTTTTGCTTCGATATACTTGATGTACATTCGATATAAATCACCAGCAAATATACTCGCCTCATCACCACCTGTACCTGCTCGAATCTCAAGTACAGCATTCTTGCTATCCTGCGGATCGGCAGGAAGTAAGAGTACTTTTATCTCCTCTTCGAGTTCCGCCTGTTGTTGGGTAAGCGATTCCAGCTCCATCTTGGCCATATCACGCATCTCTTCATCCTTCTCGCTCGATAAAATCTCTCTCGATGAATCGATATTGCTAAGAATATTCTTGAACTTATCGTATGCTTCAACTAGCGGTTCTAACTCACGGTACTCCTTATTAAGGCTGATGTATCGCTTCATATCACCAATTACAGCAGGGTCAGTAATCTGCTGCCCAATCTCCTCAAACTTATGCCTTAAACCCTCTAGTTTTCTTAAAATTGAATTTTCTTCCATGATATTTTATAAAATTGCGTGCAAAGGTAACTATAATTTTTTTAAAGGGGTTTTGTTCAACTTCGCTAGTAATTAAATTCACCGTATTGGCTCTTAATGGTCAACCTCTGGCCGTGATGATTGGAGCAGTATCCAACTATCTGTGCATCTACACCAAACTCCTTTGATAAGGCAATAATATCATCGGCAAACTCAGGATAAACGTAAATCTCAAAACGATGACCCATATTAAATACTTTGTACATCTCCTGCCAATCGGTTTCAGATGTTTCCTGAATAATCTTGAATAGTGGGGGAACAGGAAATAGGTTATCTTTTATCACGTGCATATTATGTACAAAGTTCATCACTTTGGTTTGAGCACCTCCCGAACAATGCACCAATCCATGGATTACAGGATGATAGTTCTCAAGCACTTCGCGAATTATTGGAGCATAGGTTCTTGTGGGAGAAAGCACCATTTTCCCAGCAGTCATGCCAATCTCATCTATCTTATCAGTCAATCGGTATTTTCCAGAATAAACCAAATCCTTGGGAACATTCGGGTCAAAGCTTTCGGGATATTTCTGCGTTAAATAATTAGCAAAAATATCATGTCGTGCTGATGTTAGCCCATTACTTCCCATTCCGCTATTGTACTCCTGCTCATATTTTGCTTTTCCATAGGAGCTAAGACCAATGATTACATCGCCATCCTGAATATTTCCGTTGGAAATTATCTTAGAACGTTGTGCTCTCGCCATAACGGTTGAGTCAACGATTATGGTTCGAACCAAATCACCAACATCAGCTGTTTCGCCACCCGTAAGGGTTATTCCAACGCCTAAGTCACGTAGCTGCTGACATAGCTCCTCCGTGCCATGCACAATTGCCGAAATTACTTCGCCAGGAATCAAATTCTTATTGCGACCAATGGTTGATGAGAGTAATATATTATTGGTAATCCCCACGCAAAGCAGATCGTCGAGATTCATTACAATTGCATCCTGCGCAATTCCTTTCCAAACCGACATATCGCCTGTTTCTTTCCAGTACATGTATGCTAATGAGGATTTTGTTCCTGCGCCATCGGCGTGCATTACGTTACAATAATCATTATCGCCAGTTAGAATATCGGGTACAACTTTACAAAACGCCTTTGGGTACAAACCCTTATCAAGGTCTTTAATTGCGCTGTGAACATCTTCTTTTGAAGCAGAAACGCCACGCTGGTTATAACGGGATGTATTTGTCATCTTAGATCTTTAAAATCGTGCAAAAATATAAAAACTTAAGCATTTGATAACTGAAACTTTATACTTGTCACGTATCGCTTGTCACTCAATTTTAAACATATCCTTTTTTGATTCATTCTTCAGGCCTGCTTGCTCTGGTGCATCAACCAGACAAATTTTGATGTTTGAAAGCTTCTCGTCATCAACAAATATCAGAAGAAAATTTGCCTCCTTTTTGTTTGAAACTTGCATCCAGTAACCCACTTTAGTTACATCTTTAGCCTCATAAACAAAAAACACCAAGAGGTCGGCATCTTCAGGTTTATCAACTGCATAAACTTTTACTTGCGCGGAGTCGATTGTACTAACCTCAAAGTATCTTTGAGCCTGACCACTCAAAGCCAGTGATAAGAACAAAAAAAGAAGAAAACAAAAACGATACATCTTTAAGTTCTCCGTTTTATATATAAAAAAGGAGCTCGAAAGCTCCTTTTTGTCTTTATGCTAAAAAGATTACTCCTTTCCTGATACTTTATAATCGGTGCGTAAAACCTTGAATTCAGTTCTACGAGAAATTTGATAAACAATCTCCTTCTTATCGTTATCAAGAGCGTCAATAACCTTAGGATCAAGTGCTATTCCTGTTACCATGAATGGATATTGAGCCGCAAGCTGTGCATCTGCTACCTTTGGTTGCGATTGTGCATAACCCTTCGCCTTTAACCTGTCGGCAGCAACTCCTTTTTCAATCAAATAATTTACAACCGACTGGGCACGCTTTTGCGATAACTCGTAGTTGTATTCCAACGAACCACGGCTATCGGTATGTGAGCCAAGCTCAATAGTGATATTGGGGTTATCATTAAGGATTTCAACTAACCTATCCAAAGCTGTCATCGATTCGGGTCTAAGCTCCCAACGATCGTAATCGTAGAAGATATTAGGTAATTCTATTGGCTTTTCGGTTGAGGTAAGAGCAATGGTTGCGGTAAAATCTTTGCTTTGGTTTATTCCACGTGTTGTCTCTTTGCTCTTATTATTCAAATATCCTTTTTTAGATGCAACCACAACATAATCGGTATTTGGATTGAGCATAAACTTAAATGAGCCGTCAGCAGAGGTTTGAACTGTTGAAATAAGACCATCGCTTCCAACTAGCTTAACAGTTGATTGGTCAATTGGTTTACTTGTTTTATCATCGTTAACCTGACCAATCATATTAAATATAATTGGAGGTAAGTAGAAAAAATAAATGTCATCTGCACCCCTACCTCCTGCTCTGCGAGAAGAGAAATAACCGGCCTCACGATCTTTTTCAAATATAATTCCAAAATCATCGGATGGTGAATTAACAGGGAAACGCATATTTTCTACATTCCAGCCGTTTTTATCGTTGGGTTTTGCTCTGAAAATATCCAACCCTCCAATCCCAGGTTGCCCATCGGATGAAAAGTATAGCGTACCATCGGAATGAATGAATGGAAACATATCATTTCCAGAAGTATTGATATCGCCGCCAGCGTTAATCGGTTCACCCCAACTATCGGTAGAACTTGCTCGGGTTACTTTCCAAATATCGATTCCTCCAAAACCACCAGGTATATTACTTGCAAAATAAAGCGTCAATCCATCGTTTGATAATGAAGGATGAGCAACAATCATGCTATCGGAAGTAATTTTAATTACCTCCGGTGCAAGCCATCCTCCCTCGCTTTTCTTTGAAGATAGAATCTCACAGCCAAGCTTTTCTCGCTTGCTTACCCTGCAACGGGTGAATAGAAGCGTATTGAAATCGGAACTGAATGAGCATGTTCCTTCATCGAAAGCAGTATTAATACTTGCATCTATTGGTTTTGGGTCGCTCCAAATACCCTTTGAATCACGCTCAGTGAAGAATATGTCAGAAAAAAATTCACCTGTTGCTGATGATACTTTTCCGCCTGTAGCCCCTGTTCGTGAAGAGGTGAAAAATAATGAGCTATAATCCTCATTGCCATAAACAGGGCTATATTCACTCTGTTTGGTATTAACACTTCGAACATTTGTTAATTCATACCCCGAAGGAGTTGCGATCCACTGCTTCGCAAGTTCACATGAGCGAATACCTACATCGGCTAATTTATCATTTGGAACGAGCTGTTTATACTTTTGATAGTTTTCAAGGGCTAAATCATATTTCTCGGCCATTTTAAGCATTTCAGCATAGTAATAAAATGCTTTTGGATCGGTACAATTTCTAAGAATTGCCTTCTGATACCAAAGCTCTGCCTGCCTTGCATTTCCAATTAATCGATAACAGGTGGCAATTTTATTAAAATACTTAGCAAGTTCAACTTTATTCTGTTGGATCTTATCAAGCTCGTTTTTATAAATGTCGATAGCTTCGTAATAGGCTCCTGCTTTAAAGAGAACATCAGCACGCTGAAGTTTTGCGTTTTGTCCGTGAACAAAACTTAATCCAGCAAAAACTATAAGGAAACTTAAAATGTATTTTTTCATTGCCAAAACTTTAAAATGGCTAATTGTTATATGACTTTTTAACGGTGCAAACAATTTATTATTGTTTTACACAAACAGTGTAAAAGTAAGCAATATTTCGAAAATATAAAATGAATAAAAAATGGGAGTATCCTCCCATTCTTATTTACCTTACAAACAGCAACTCTCGATACTTTGGTAATGGCCACATTTCATCATCAACAATTAATTCAAGCTTATCGATATGATTTCTAATCTCTTCAAGGAATGGTTTAACTTTTATAGAATACTCCTGGGCTCTCTTAGGAAACTCATCGATTAAGTTCAACTCTTTTCGAGTTTCGTCCATCAGTGGCACTAATTCCCGAACGGCATTAATATGCTCTGAAATAGTTTTTAGCGTCTCAATCTGTTTGCCTGCCATTGAGTTAAATTCCTTCTCATTAGTAAACAAATCTTTTAACCCTTTAACATTTGCAATAATAACATTCTGATAAGCAATGGCTGTTGGAATAATATGGTTAATGGCTAAATCACCTAGAATACGAGCCTCAATCTGGACCTTTTTTACAAATATCTCATTCCGAATATCGAATCGTGCCTCAAGCTCACGCTCTGAGAGAACCTTATTATCGCCCAATAATTTTATGGTTGACGGATAAAGGAATGTTTTAAATGCTTTGGTGGCATCGGGTAAATTTGACAATCCGCGTTTTCCTGCTTCAACAATCCACTCTTGGCTGTATCCATTCCCCTCAAATCTTATCTTTTTTGACTCGATTATTGCCTTCCGAAGGCATTGGAAAATTGCCTCATCCTTCTTTACACCTTTCTCAATTAGGCTGTCAACATCAATCTTAAATTTATTGAGTTGATCGGCTACAGCTGTATTGAGAACGATTAACGGGGATGCACAGTTTGCGGATGAACCAACTGCTCGAAACTCAAATCGATTACCCGTAAAGGCAAAGGGTGACGTTCGATTACGATCCGTATTATCGAGTAAGATTTCAGGTATTTTTCCGATAATATCAAGCTTTAGCTCGGTTTTCTCATCGGGTGTCATTTTACGATCCGATATTCTTTGTTCAAGATCATCAAGTACGCTATTGAGCGTTTTCCCTATGAAAACCGACATAATTGCAGGTGGCGCTTCGTGTGCTCCTAACCTATGAGTATTGGGTTCGCTTGCAATGCTACCAAGTAGTAATTCAGAATAATCATGAACAGCCTTTATTGTATTCACCAAAAAGGTTAAAAATTGAAGATTATTCTTTGGTGTACCACCTGGTGATAATAAGTTGATTCCTGAATCGGTCATCATCGACCAATTACAGTGCTTACCTGATCCATTAATTCCCTTGAAAGGTTTCTCATGGTATAACACCCTGAATTTATGCCTGCGGGCAATCTTCTCCATCAACGACATAATCAGCTGATTGTGATCAACCGCTAAATTCGCCTCCTCAAAGATTGGCGCACACTCAAACTGATTTGGAGCCACCTCGTTATGCCTAGTTTTTACTGGTATTCCTAACTTGTAAGCCTCCATCTCGAAATTACGCATAAACGCAGATACCCTTTCGGGGATTGAGCCAAAGTAGTGATCCTCCAGCTGCTGATCTTTAGCTGCAGCATGCCCCATCAAAGTTCGTCCGCTAAGCGCAAGGTCAGGTCGAGCATTGAAGAGCGATTCATCAACCAAAAAGTACTCCTGCTCCCACCCCAGCGTTGCAAAAACTTTATTTGCATCCTTATCAAAATAAGAAAGTACTGAAACGGCTGCTTTATCAAGCGCATTAAGTGATTTTAGATGTGGTGTTTTAAAATCTAAGGCTTCTCCTGTATACGAAACAAATATGGTTGGAATACAAAGCGTGTTCTCAAGAAGAAATGCGGGTGATGTTGGATCCCATGCTGAATAACCTCGCGCCTCGAATGTATTTCGAATTCCACCGCTAGGAAAACTGGATGCATCAGGCTCTTGCTGAACCAGAAAATCACCACTAAAACTTTCAATGGCTTCGCCATTCTTATCGAGGGTAAAGAATGCATCGTGCTTTTCGGCTGTAGCTCCATTCAAAGGATGAAACCAGTGGGAATAATGGGTTGCGCCTTTTTCTACAGCCCAAGCTTTCATTCCAGCGGCTACCTGTCCAGCAATTTTTCTATCTATTTTACGACCCTCATCCATAGCGCTAATCACGCTATCATAGGCTTCGCGAGATAAATATCGTTTCATTTTCTGTCTATCGAAAACATTTGTTCCAAATACTTCCGATATTCGATTTGAAACCGCCTCGAATTGAATTAGATTTCGATTTACCGCCTCTTCAATTGCCTTAAATCTTAAATGTGCCATAATTTAAAAGTTTTTACAAAAATATATTATTTTTACATACACCCCAATTTTTAATAGGTGTTATTTTTATTTTTTATACTTATTTCGCATTTAAACATTTAAATATAGGGGTATAATTAATTATATTGTATTTTTTTATCGTATCAGCATTTACGAACAAATTAAAAATTGAACGCTGATACTATTGATTTTCAAACACTGATAATCACAGATAAAAAATCAGTGGAAAACTACGTTGATTTCCATCCGCTTAATCTGCATTCCAATTATTTAATACTATTTCTTAATTCTTTTGATTTTCAAAATTCAGAATCAACCCGAAAAAAGGATAACTTTGGCAGATTTTTATAACAGTTGCAAAACTTTAATAAAACATTTTTGTTTATATAATACACTTTTTATCAATTAATTATGGACAGTAAATCTAAGGTATTATTAATGATCCTCGATGGGTGGGGAATTGGAAACAAGCAAAAATCTGATGTAATTTTCAACGCAAATCCAGAATACATTAACTCATTAACCAAGAATTATCCAAATGCTCAACTACTTACAAGCGGCGAAGATGTTGGACTTCCCGATGGACAAATGGGTAACTCGGAGGTAGGACACCTAAATATAGGTGCAGGAAGAGTAGTTTATCAGGATTTGGTGATGATTAACAAGGAGATTAAGGAGGATAAGATTAGCAGCAATCCGGTTCTGGTTAATGCGTTCAAATATGCTCAGCAAACAGGTGCCGCGGTTCATTTTCTTGGTCTTGTTTCGGATGGTGGGGTTCACTCACTCGACAAGCATTTATATAAACTTTGCGATATCACAAAAGACTATAATCTCAAGAAAGTCTTTATTCACGCATTCACCGATGGTCGCGATACTGATCCCGAAAGCGGATTAGGTTTTATCAAGAATCTGGAAGAGCATTTGAAGCAGAGCAACGGTGAAATTGCAACCCTTGTGGGCAGATACTATGCAATGGATCGTGATAAACGCTGGGAACGAGTCAAAATCGCTTACGATTTACTCCTTTCAGGCATCGGAAAACCAACCACCAGCATTGTTAAATCAATTGAGGAATCATATAAGGATGGAGTAACCGATGAGTTTATCAAACCCACCGTTAAGGTTGATGAAAAAGGAAATCCAATTGGCTCAATCAAGGAGGGTGATGTTGTTATCTGTTTTAACTACCGAACCGATCGTTTAAGAGAAATGACAGTAGTTCTCACCCAAAAAGATATGCCGGAACACGGTATGAAAACGTTATCACTGCATTATGTTACCCTTACCTGCTACGATGAATCTTTCAAAGGCGTTCATATGGTTTACGAAAAGGATAACCTTATTAATACGCTCGGAGAAGTTGTTGCAAAAGCAGGACTCAATCAGCTTAGAATTGCTGAAACCGAAAAGTATGCGCATGTTACATTCTTCTTTTCGGGTGGGCGCGAGCAGATTTTCCCCAATGAAAGCAGAATTCTCATTCAATCGCCAAAGGTTGCAACCTACGATTTAAAACCTGAGATGAGCGCTTTTGAGGTTAAAGATGCTATAGTTGTGGAACTAAAAAATAAAATACACGATTTTATCTGCCTAAACTTCGCAAATGGCGACATGGTTGGACATACTGGCTTTTACGATGCCATTACCAAAGCCGTTAAAGCTGTTGATAACTGTGTTCACGATGTAGTCGAAACCGCAAAAGCGAATGGCTACACAGTAATTATCATTGCTGATCATGGTAATGCCGATTATGCTGTAAACCCCGATGGTTCACCAAATACAGCGCACTCATTAAACCCTGTACCAGTTATTCTCGTCTCAGATAAATATACAAAAGTGGATAGCGGAATTCTTGCCGATGTTGCTCCAACTATCCTTTCGATAATGGGGCTGCCAATCCCTTCGGAGATGACAGGTAAAATACTTTGCAATTAAAATACATCGAACCGAATGATTCAAATTGACGATAAAGTACTTAGTCTCGATTTACTGAAAAAGTATTTCTGCTGCGATTTGGCTAAATGTCATGGGGCATGCTGTGTTCAAGGACAGTCAGGTGCTCCTCTAACTCAGGATGAGGTATTAATTCTTGAGGATATCCTTAAAAAGGTTACCCCTTTTTTAAAACCTGAGGGAATTAAGTCAATTAAGGAGCAGGGTGTAGCTGTAATTGATGGAGATGGCGACCTAACTACACCATTAATCGATGGCAAAGAGTGCGCTTACTGTATAAACGAGAAAGGTATTAATCTTTGCGCCATTGAAAAGGCTTGGTTAAACAAAAAGGTCGATTTCAGAAAACCTATCTCCTGTCATCTTTACCCAATTAGGGTAAAGGACTTTTCAACTTTTGCAGGTTTAAACTACGATCAATGGGATGTATGCGAACCTGCACGAAAATTGGGACTAAAGGAAAATATTCCTGTGTACAAATGCCTCAAGGATGCCATAATTCGTGCCTATGGAACGGATTTCTATCTTCAGATTGAAGAGGCAGCAAGGCTTTTGGAGAAGGAGCGCGATGAGAGATAAGTAATGAGAATGAAAACTGAATAGTGGGGTTATTTTTTGCGTAACCGTTAAATATACCCATTATACCATCTTTCCATTATTCCAACATCATATGTAATAAATTCTAAAAACATACAAGCATGGATAATATCAAGAAGTACATCGACAAAAATAAGGATCGGTTCCTTGAAGAACTTTTCGGGCTAATCCGTATCCCATCAATCAGCTCGTTGAGCGAGAATAAGCCTGATATGATTCGAGCTGCTGAGTATTGGAAAAAAACCATACTCGCTGCTGGTGCCGATAAAGCCGAGGTAATGCCAACCGAAGGCAATCCAATTGTTTATGGCGAGAAGATTATCGATCCCAAACTGCCAACGGTACTAGTTTACGCTCATTACGATGTAATGCCAGTTGACCCAATCGAACTATGGAAATCGAAACCATTTGAGCCAGAAGTTCGCGATGGCAGAATTTGGGCTCGTGGCGCTAACGACGATAAAGGCCAATCGTTTATCCATGCAAAAGCTTTTGAGTTGATGGTTAAAACCAACACCCTCCCTTGCAACGTAAAGTTTATGATTGAAGGGGAAGAGGAGATTGGCTCATCAAGTTTAACCAAATGGTGTGCTGTTCATAAGGATATGCTTAAAGCCGATATTATCTTAGTTTCTGATACTTCGATGATCGACAAGGATACACCATCAATCACCACAGGACTAAGAGGGTTGGCTTACATGGAGGTTGAAGTAACTGGTCCAAATCAGGATTTACACTCAGGCCTATTCGGTGGAGCAGTTGCAAATCCAATCAATATTCTTGCAAAGCTAATCGCATCGCTTCATGATGAAAACAATCATATTACCATTCCTGGTTTTTATGATAATGTACAAGAGGTTGATACTGCTGAACGTGCCGAAATGGCAAAGGCTCCATTCGATCTAAATAAATACAAAAAAGCTCTTGACATCAACGAGGTTCATGGTGAAAAGGGATATACAACCATTGAGCACACAGGTATCCGTCCAACCTTAGATGTAAATGGAATTTGGGGAGGTTATACTGCTGAAGGTTCAAAAACGGTTCTTCCATCAAAAGCCTTTGCAAAAATATCGATGCGCTTGGTTCCAAATCAGGATCACAAGAAGATTGCAAAACTTTTTCAGGATCATTTTACTGCCATTGCGCCAAAAAGCGTAAAGGTTAAAGTTAATGCACATCACGGAGGACAAGGCTATGTGGCTCCAACCAATACTGCAGGCTATCAGGCAGCAAGTCAGGCTTTACTCGAAGTGTTTGGCAAAAGACCTATTCCGTTCCGAAGCGGTGGTAGCATACCCATCATAAGTACCTTCGAAACTACGCTAGGCGTAAAATCAATCCTTCTAGGCTTTGGCCTTGAATCGGATGCAATCCACTCACCTAATGAGAACTTCTCGGTTGACCTATTCTATAAAGGGATAGAAGTTGTTCCAAGATTCTTCAAATATTTTGCTGAATACAATAAAAAGTAATGAAAAAATAAATAATCGCACTAAATTGCTCTGTTCTTGCTATATTCGTATTTCCATAAAACATATTGCCATGAAAGAGTCAAAAAAAGCGCTTATTCTTTTACTAGGACTACCTTTCCTAGCGCTTCAACTATCATGCACCAAAGTTGAAAAAAAGAAACCTGTTGATATTTCCGTTTTACAGGAAAAAGCCAAGGTGAGTGTTAATAATTGGGTTAGAAAACACCCCGAAGAGTTTGTTAAGTACAAGCCAATCGCTTTTGAAGGTTTTACTGCTCGATACGAAAGAACCGAGATGACCTCTTACCTGTCAGATAAGTTGGAGGTAGAGATGTCCAAAACAGTTGCCAATAAGCACAAAATTGACAGTCTAAAGTCCTTGCTCGAAAAGAATAAAGGGATTTTAATGGGTTATACAATACTGCATAAATACCAAACAAAGACGGTTGCAGGAGAGGTAATTAAGCATGAGGATTTAGTCTTTCTCGACTCAACGTTTCATGTCGCAACCATTCTATCACCTGATGCTTACGATATGATTATGGACTTAAAGCTAATATTCAGACCTGATTCTTTACAAGCAAAATGAAAATAAAAAACCATCAAACTTTGTTTGATGGTTTTTTTGTGGTGCCACGTGTACTAACACTTTTTAATATTTTACTGAATTTATCAATGGTTTAAGTTGTTGAATTTTGGTTTTGTGGCTAAATTGTGGCTACATGTTATCGATTTCGGATATCATTTTTTTAAACAATTGCTTTAAATCTTTCTTACTTACTCCCGGCTCTCCGTATTTTGTACTTGGATCTTTTAATACCATAGTTTCATGGTTACTATTTATCATTTCACCCTCTCCCAGTAGCAACCACTCTGCACTGTACTCAGGAAATTTCTTTAAAATCTTTATTAAAACCTCAGAATTAGGGTACGCTCCTGCTATCCATCCACTATAAGATTGTTTAGATACTCCTATTAAAGCAGTAAACTCTTCAATAGTCATACGACTATTTTTTTTAATTATTTCTATTCTGTTACACAGAGGGTTATCCATCGTATTAAAAAATAATTCTATTTTAATAGAAAATATTATCTATTTTACTTGTATATATTTTCTATTTAACTTTACTTTGTTATATCATAATTCTGTCAAAGATATATCAAAATTCTGTCAAAGTAAATACCTAATAATTGTTATATGATTTTGAAAATCAGCGAAATAAAAAAACACCTAGAACGAGGAGATTTAAAAGAGGTTGAAAAGCAGTTAAATAACATAGGTGAAAGTGTATCATATCAACACATCTCTGCTGTGCTAAACGGTCGCCGAAAGAATAGCAAAATATTATCGGCATTAATCGCAAAGGCCGAAAGCAATATTGCCGAAAAGGAACAGCTAAAACTACGAGCCAATAACCTAAAAGTAAGATCTAAAAAACTTTAGTCATGGGAAAAATACCAGCAGGATTGTTCGACGGAAACGTTGAGATTTTTGAGCACGAAGGCAAAGCCTTTGCTCTTTTTAACGGCAATAAAATACCAATACATCGGTTGCCTAACCATATTTACTCCAAACTTTTTGATTATTTCTTGTCAGATAAAGATGCGTTTAAGGCTACTGATAATAAATGTATGTCTTTATCTGATAGATTTAATCAATTTCTTATCTGTCGATTTGGTTCACTAGACCATAACCCAGATTTAGATTTAAGTCAAGAAAACTTTACTCCTGAGTTTTACGATTGCGGTAAACGTGGAAACTGCCCATTCGAATTTGTGCTTTGCGATAAGGTTACCATTAAAACCGAGAGCGGAGATATGCATGTTACTCGCAAAGAGGTTCAAATCATTAGACTTATTGCATCAGGGAATACCGATGTTCAAACTGCCGATAGAGCAGGAATTGCCTTAAACACGCTTCTTACCCACAAAAAGAATATCTACTCAAAACTTGGTGTGCAAAGCCAAGCCCAACTTACTCTTCTAGCAGTTCATAATAACTTAATTCAATAGCCATGACTCCAGCTGAAGCAAAGTGTTGGTTAAAATCAATCATTCGTCAGCGAATGAAATTGGTTAAGATGAATAAAAGTCATTTAAACCGAATGATGGTTGTAAACATCTGCGAAAGGCTTACAAGGCAGTTAAACGCTTTCCCATTCCAAGGCACTTCAATATTTGGGTTTATCCGCAGGAACTACACCGATATACTGCTAATTATCCCTGCCAACCGTGGCGAAAAACGCAACTACGAAATTCTAAAAGAAATATCACTATGGGAAAACAATTCGATACCGACGAAAAGTTCGACACCCGAGCGTATGCCATCGTTGCAATACTGCTAATGGCTTTAATTGTAGTAATAACCCTATTAATAAAGTTTACCTATGAAATTTTATCGAAGTAAAAACCGCAAGCAGTTTATCGCAACCGACGATCATAAATGCTCAATTATATCTATTACTGCATCGGGAAATACTAACTCAACCTACCGTTTTCCTTTTACCAAGTTGGATGGTGATGTTTACGAAGAGTCAACCTACGACGAATTCTTTGAGGTTTACGATAACATCACCGCATTTATGACCGATATAGCCAAATCAACTATTAAAAAAAGGGGAATTAATGCTTTGCTATCGGATGCAAAAAGGGAACATTCAACTTACTAATGCTAATAATAACGAGCCATGCGAAATAGCGCAATGAAAGTTTGTAAAAAATGTGGAGCAAATCGGGCAATAAGTGCATTTAAATCAGATATAAGATACGTAGCAACTTGTTGTTTCTGTAGAAATAAATATAAGAAAGTGGCTATAAATAGAAGGTCTCCACAACTTATAAGATATTATAAAATATCCAGAATAAATCCCGAAGAAATAAGGGAATATCATCGAAACTATAAAAGAGACTATCGTGAACGATTAAGACAGAATAAACTGTCAACAATCAACTAACAACTCAAAACTTTCTAAAAGCCATCAACCCATAAAACTTAGCCTTTATGTTTATTTCAGACGATACCAAAAAGAAGATTATTGACGGTTCAAACGGAAAAATCCAAGAGTTTATTTCAGATTTTATTGAACTTAAAAAGGATGGAAAGGATTTGCAGGGCAAATGTCCTCGGTGTAATTCAAACAAGTTTAAAGTATCTCCTGGTAAGCAAATTTATAAATGCTACGGATGCGATTGGGGTGGAAAGTTTGCTGTTACCTTCCTGATGGAGGGATATAATAAAACCTACGTGGAGGCTCTTCAATACCTTGCCGAAAAGCAGAACATTTACCTAATTGATGAGCGACCACAAAAGCAAAACCCTGCTCCTAAAAATAGGAAACATGGCAACGAGCCTGCTTCATTTTGCGATATTCAACTCAATGGCTCTGGGCTTACATACGATGATATCAAAATAAAATCGGTTCAATCCGACGAAAATAAAACTACTACAACCGTTCACCCATTCGAAAAAGGTGGAGTTGATCAGTATGGACGTATCGATTATAATATCGACGACATGCTTATTTGGTACTTCGATTTGGATGGTAACCCAGTGATGTGGCGCAGGGAGAAAAGCAACAAGGATGAACCGTTCTTTCGAGTTCGCCACTCAAACCCATCGTTGCACGTTGATCGTGATGGCAAGCCGATGAAGTACAAATCACCATCGGGAAGCGGAACGCACATCTATATTCCCGAGCGTATTCGCGAGATGTATCAGCATAAACGCCCTATCGAAAGGTTGTTTTTGCAGGAGGGCGAAAAGAAAGCCGAAAAGGCTTGTAAGCATGGAATTCCTTCCATTGGGTTAATGGGAATTCACAACATCGCCTCGCGTGGTCATCTTCCTGTTGACCTACAACGATTGGTGCAATCGCTCGGAGTTAAGGAGGTTATATTCGTGTTCGACTCCGATTGGGATAAAATAAGCGATAACATTCGTGTAGGTGAGCAGGCCGATAAACGACCACGCACTTTCTTTTATGCAGTTCGCAACTTCCGCGATTACTTTAAAACGTTTATCAACCTCGGAATTTACATCGAGTGCTATTTTGCCCATGTAATTGCCAACGATAAAAAGGATAAGGGCATCGACGACCTTTTAGTTAACTCGCTTCAGGGAAAAGAGGATGAGGTTAAAGCTGATATCGAGGCGCAAGTCAACAGCAAGGATGGAAAAGGCAAGTACGTTCAGCTATTCAAAGTATCATCATACACCGATTTTAAACTCGAGGAACTTTGGGGTTTACAAAGCGCACATGCATTTTTCGAAAAGCACAAGGAAACCCTCGAAAAGATACCTGAGTTTAAAATTGGCAGGCATAAATGGCGCTTTCGCGATGGTAAGTTTGAGAGCGCACAGCCTTTAAGCGAGGATGAGCAGTTTTGGATTAAAGAGGAGTGGAACGATCGCTCGGGTCGCGAGCGTGTGCAGTACGCTTTTGATTATGCCAACTGCTACGTTTTTCTACGCAACAGGGGTTATGGCCGAATAAGCATGATGGATGGCGAACCGCACCTTGCGCACGTGAATGGTAGGATTATTAACAACGTTCAGCCATACGAGATAAAGGATTTTGTTACCGATTTTGTGAAGCAGATAGGGTTTAAAGATGTTTTAAACATGATTTACAGGGGTGGTTCGCAATATCTAGGACCACAACGAATGCAAGAACTCGATTTTATTTATCCCGATTTTGAGAAACCATCGAAGCATAGACAGCATCTATATTTCAAAACTGAAAACGGAATAAACGTTTGGGAGATAACTTCAGGCGGAGTAAAAGAAAAGTCGATAAACGAGTTAGAGCGATACATCTGGAGCGATATGATTTCGAAGTTTCCTGCCAAATTAAATCAAAAACCCCTTGTTGAAGTAAATCGAATTGATGAGAAGTATATCGATAGTTTACCCGAAAATCAGCGTAAATCGTTAATTCCTTTTATTGGCAAGTTTGATATCGATAGCCCAGATGAGGCTGAAAAATGTCACTTCTTATCTTTTTTAACTCGATCGAGTAACTTTTACTGGCGCAAGGAGCGCAATGGCGAAACATTAACAATCGAGGAGCGAGCAGAAAATGCCGAGCATCTTGTTGCTAAACTTACATCAATCGGTTACCTACTCCACAGCTACAAGGATAGCAGCGTTAGCAAGGCAGTTATTTTTATGGATGGCCGACAAAGCGAGGTTGGTACATCAAACGGTCGCTCGGGTAAGTCGCTCGGAGGCAAAGCCATTGAGCACGTTATTCCACAGCATTATATTGGTGCAAAAGGCAAGAACCTAACCGATGATATTTTCTTGTACGATGGCCTAACCGAAAAGCATCGCAACCTATTCCTCGATGACGTTCGTGCCAACGTTGACTTCGAACACTTTTTTCCGCTTATCACTGGTAAGTTGATGGTAAACCAAAAGGGAGGCAAACGATTTACGCTAACATTTGAGCAAACACCTAAACTGCTAATTACAACTAATCATGCCATTAATGGCGAGGGTAGCAGCTTTAACGACCGCCAGTGGTTGGTTGCTTTCTCCGATTACTACAACGACGATCAT
>JANYLA010000116.1 GCA_025361485.1 Bacteroidales bacterium | reverse complement strand
GCCCATTTCCGTTTCATTTGATGCAACAAAAATAGAACACTTTTACCTAATTGAGCAGCTAACCTAAAAATAAACAACACCACAAATGTCCACTTGAATAAAACGTCTCAAAAAAAACACCATAAATGTCCATTACTCCTTTTATAACATTAAGATTTGTTGCACAGCTTTAGTTTTTGAGAATACCTTTGCAACCTCAAACTAAAGTAAATGAAAACAAAAGAGTATCCTACGCATAGGCTTGTAAAGAGCGAAGATTTGAATCATCATGGAACGCTGTACGCTGGGCGAAGCGCTGAATGGTTTGTTGAATCGGGCTTTGTTTCAGCTTCATCGCTGATAAACCCTAAAAACATTATCTGCTTAAAGATTCATGGAATGTACTTTAGCAGCCCTGTTAAACCCGGCGAATGTATTTGCTACACAAGCAAGATTGTTTATACTGGTAAAAGTAGCCTAACTGCATACGTAAAGGTTGCTCGTGTTAGTAATCCTGATTCTGTGATTGTCGATGGCTTTATCACATTCGTTCATGTTGATGACAACACAAAGGCTTGCCCTCATGGAATTACGGTAGATTTAGAAACAGAAGAGGATAAGATTCTTAGCAAACGGGCATCTGAACTTGGAAAGTAGTAGTTGCTTTATTAAATACATAAAACTTCCGAGTCAATTAAAGGCTCGGATTTTGTTTTACAGGTTATTGCAGCAAGCCGTGACCACTTCGCCTGTGACGTATTTCGAAATTGTAAAGTAACTTGCTTATCGTGGATTAGCCGTTGAATTTAAAAGCAAAACACCAAAAAATGAACAGGGAAAGGATACTGCAAAATTTCTCAGCTAACGCTTGATATCGGAGAACCAAATTTAACAGCACAGTTAAATCAAATAACTGCTTTTTTTCATGTTCGGATAACATGGAACACATGTGGTCTAATTTCAATAAATTAAATAGTAGAAAGCACGGACAACTAGAACCGCCATTTAAATTTGATGATAAGGGACACACAAAAGATCCAATCTGTGAAGAAAATAAGGTGACCGATTTTGGCAAGAATCTTTAAAAAGCATTGAATTATAAACCTGAAAAATAACTCATAAAATTATTTCTTATTAGGATCACATTTATCAATTTCAGATACTTGAATTCCTTTTATCTGAAGGTATTTGTCTCGTATCAACACCCCAAAAATAGGCATATAGTATTGTAAAGGATTTCCCTTTGCATACGCATATTCTTTCATTTTACTCAAATCAGATTTTTCCAGAAATTTTTCTGGCTCAACGGATGCGGTTTCAATACAATATTGCTGAATATCATATGCGTTTTTATTGCAAATATTCTTTTCTAAATCAGTATAAATATTCTCCCAATTATGAGCAATCATTTTTTCCGCATCAAATTCCTTAGCCATTTCTATGCCTGACGCAGTTAACGAAACCGGACTATGAGATTGTACAACAGGTTCTGCTCCACGCCTCAACACTTCAATAGAACCTTTTAAGAACGACATGTCTTTTCTTATTTCATCAATATGTGTTTCAATTTTATTTACAGACTTATCTAACGTACTATGTCCAGCATTAATCTCAGTTATTTTTTTTGTTACAAAATGTATAAGCCAAAATGCTAAAATCATTAAGGCAAAAATAAATGAGAATGAACCAGCAGGTGATTTTAAAGCTTCTTTAATTAAGTCTATCATAGTAATTGATTTTTAAAAGTTCGCAAAGGTAATTCATTTATTCTTTCAAACAATCAAAAATAATGAATACTGAGAACGTTTTTGCTTACGGTAAATATACTAACATTTACGAGAGAGTCAAATTTAAAAAAAAAGTTAAATTTGTTGGTAATGACATTAATCATTAAATGTATAGACTTCAAGTGTAAACTGATATAGAGCTAGTTTGTTTTTAATCCAAATTCTCCCTTACATCATTCATGAGTTTTCCCATAATATAGAAAACAGTTGCCATAGCAAGAAGCATTGCTAAACCACAAACGAAAGATGCTAAAATTGTCGATTCAGTTGATAAGCCTGCATCAATGCAGGCGAGCCCACTCCAGCCAAGAACGGTAAAAAACCCGATTAAGTTTCTGAAGTTGATTGGCTGAAAAGCAGTTGTTGCTTCGTTTAAATTTTGAGAATCGGAAGATGTGGCTGCTTTCGCTTTAGAATCGGGATTTAGAAAGATAAACCCCATTTGAATTAAAAAGATTAGGGATGCAGGAATTGTTATTAACCAATAGATTTTTGTAAAAGCGTTAAGACTTTCCCACCAAGAATCGAAACTTAAAAGCACCATAGCGTTGAAGTTTGTTTCTGTGAAGGTAGGATTTTTTTAATGAGTAAATAGGTATAAGTTCCTTATCTATGCGAATTAAGGGTTGAACATCTTATTAATCCTATAAACTTTGTGTCTTAGAGCCTTCGTGGCTAAGTCAAAAAGTGCCACAAAGACACAAAAGCACAAAGATTCACCAAGACACACTTATCATATTGCTAATAATTGACTATTTAACATGGTGGTAGAAATTAAATTCTCAACCCTTAATTCGCATTATCAAATGATTTTGTACAATTCCTACTCCTAAACCTACCTATCTGCCACAGCTACAACCACCCGTGCCACAGGATGAACCGCTCGAAACCAGCTCCTCTTTTTTGCTGCTTAATGGCCGATACTCTTCGCAATCCTCGCCATTGCAAGGGCAACTTGCGGTGAATTTACTGCTAGGTCCATATGTTGGGTCATTCCAATCAATTTTTACACCAACGGCTTCAAATTTTTTATTGCAGGTTTTACAAAGAAATGTTTTCATGAAAATAGGATTAAGTTAAATGATTGTTCTGTGACGAAACAAATGGTATGGAAAAAAGTTTAACTCTTAACTATTGAATAACACATCAAAACAACCCAAAGTTTAGAAATCTTTTACTATTTTGCACCTAATCATTTATTCTCAAGTTGCTAATCAAATAGGGGGATGAAAATTATGGTTAAAGTAATTGGTGAGAACAATTCAGTACTTAATCAGTTTATCGCTGAACTACGCGATATTAACGTTCAGAACGATTCAATGCGTTTTCGCAGAAATATGGAACGCATCGGCGAGATTTTCTCTTATGAGATAAGCAAAGAGCTACACTATGAGAATCGTCAAGTTCAAACCCCGCTTGGTGTTGCAGAGGTTAATCTGCCTAGCGACCAATTGGTTTTAGCCACTATACTGCGAGCCGGATTACCTTTACATCAGGGTATGTTGAACTATTTCGATAAAGCGGAGAACGCTTTTATTTCGGCTTACCGAAAGTATAGTAAAGATGGAAGTTTTCGAATCCAGTTTGAGCACCTATCGTGCCCTAAAGTTGATGGGAAAGTATTGGTAATCATCGATCCGATGCTGGCTACAGGTGCATCAATGCTTCTGGCATACAAAGCAATACTTGAAAGAGGTACTCCAAAGCATACACATATTGTTTCTGCAATTGCATCGAAAGAAGGGGTTGACTACATGAAACGTAATTTATCCCAAAAAAGCGTTACCATTTGGTTGGGTGCAGTTGACGACGAATTAACCGTAAAATCATATATAGTTCCAGGACTAGGCGATTCGGGTGATTTAGCATACGGAAGTAAGGAGTAGGTAGTATTTATTCTGCCACTGTAACCGGTTGATATTTCCAAACCTTGGTTGTGTCCTCGCATGTCGAGATTAGATCTCGTACTGTAACCGAAAAGAGCGGGTGAATTAAATCAGGAGCAACTTCGCTTAGCGGTGTAAGCACAAATAATCGTTTATGTAAGAATCGATGCGGTATTACTAAACTTGGTGAAAAAACTACCTGCTGATCGTAAAAAAGAATATCAATATCTGCCGTTCGGGCTGAATAGCCATTGCCATTTCTCTCCCTCCCTAACACCCCTTCAATAAAAGATATTTCTAGTAGGATTGCTGCAGGGCTAAGCTGAGTATCAACAATGATTACCTGATTTAAAAAGTTTTGATCATGTTCGAAGCCCCAAGGTTCCGATTCGTATAATGATGAGTTTCTTAAAATTAATCCAACTCTTTCCGATATTAGACTCTTTGTTCTCTCAAGGTAGCGCTCTCTATCCCCCAGATTTCCACCCACTACAAAGTAAACTTTTGCCATCTCGCTATTATTTGAAAAGTAAAAACGTGCAAATATGAGATATATTTTTTTCAAACATAATGATTAAACACTATTTTTATACTTTTAGTTCATCTTAAAATTTAACAATATAAAATACTTATTAACCATGAAAACATTCTTTAAATTTTTACTCGCCTCAATACTTGGTTTTTTTATTGCATCATTCCTGTGTTTCATTATCTTTTTTGGGATTGTTGGGGCGATGATGTCTTCATCCGATAAATTGGTTGAGGTGAAAGAAAACTCGATACTCTACATCAACCTGAATAAAGAGATTGTGGACCGAGCATCGAATAATCCATTCAATGGATTCGACCTTGGAAGTTTTCAACCCAAAACATCCCTTGGGCTGAATGATATTCTTAAAGCAATTCAGAATGCTAAGGAAGATGTAAATATTAAAGGAATTTTCATGGAGGTTGATGCCGTTAATGCTGGTGCCGCTACCGTTAACGAGATTCGAAATGCGCTTATCGATTTTAAAGAGTCTGGGAAGTTCATTATCAGCTACAACGATCTTTATAGCCAGAAGGCTTACTTCTTATCATCGGTTGCCGATAAAATATATTTGAACCCCGAAGGGATCGTTGATTGGATAGGCCTACGAGCTGAAGTAATGTACTATAAGAACATCCTTGAGAAAATTGGGGTTGAGCCACAAATCATTCGTCATGGTAAATTTAAAAGTGCTGTTGAGCCATATATGCTCGATAAGATGAGCCCTGCAAATCGAGAGCAAATATCAACCTTTATTGGCTCGATTTGGAATTATTGGGTTGAGGCGATATCAAAATCGAGGAATATTTCTGTTTCTGAGCTAAATCGCTTTGCCGACGATATGATGATACGTAATGGAAAAACAACACTGGAGAATGGTCTTGTAGATAGCTTGATTTATAAAGATCAGGTGATTAGTATTCTTAAGAAACGCATAGGTGTAGCCGATAAAAAGGATATTGCTTCAGTTTCACTTGATGATTACGCTAAATTGCCAACTCCTCTTAAAGGCAAAGGACTTTCAAAGAATAAGGTTGCTGTTATTTACGCTACTGGCGAAATAAATATGGGAAGTGCTACCGATGGGGCAATCGGATCGGATGGAATTTCAAAATTAATTCGCGAGGCTCGTCGCGATAGCTCAATCAAAGCCATTGTTCTTCGGGTTAACTCGCCAGGTGGAAGCGCTCTGGCATCAGAGGTAATTTGGCGCGAGATGGTTTTAGCCAAAAAGGTAAAACCAGTAATCGTTTCGATGGGCGATGTGGCTGCTTCGGGTGGTTACTATATATCAGCACCCGCCGATACCATTTTTGCCGATCCAACAACCATAACTGGTTCAATCGGCGTATTTGGAATGTACTTCAACGTGAAGAATGGAATGACCAATAAACTTGGTATTAATGTTGAAACTGTTAGCACAAATAAACATTCTGATTTTGGTTCTATGTATCGACCATTAACCGCCGAGGAGCGTGCAGTTGCACAACTTGGAGTTGAGGATATCTATCAATCGTTTATCGGACACGTTGCTGAGGGAAGAAATATTCCCGTTACAAGAGTTGATGAGATTGGACAGGGAAGGGTTTGGAGCGGTGCCAACGCCATTGATATCAAGTTAATCGATGGGTTTGGCGGATTAACCGAAGCCATTAAGGTTGCTGTTAAAAAGGCAAAACTTGATGATTATAGAATTACTGAACTGCCAAAGCAGAAAGAGCCATTCCAACAGATAATTGAAGAGCTAACTGGAAAGGCAAAAATATCGATGCTTAGCGATGAACTCGGAGATGCTTATAAACAGTACAATAATATAAAAAGCATGTTAACAAATCAGGGTGTTCAAGCAAGAATCCCTTACAATGTTGAGCTCTATTAATCGAAAAGATTTTTTATCGACAAAGGGTGCTTCGATTTTGAAGCACCCTTTTTTATCATCACATAAGACAATCAATACGTTGGTAGAGATAAATTAAATATCTTTGACAAGATAATAGCAAATTGTAAATTTAAAATATGCTGAATTCTTTTTCAGTTCTACTTGCTCCTTTTGCATTTCTTTACGGCGCAATTGTAAAGATTAGAAATCTTATGTTTGATTATAAGATTTTTAAATCTGTTTCGTTTGATAAACCAATTATTTGTGTTGGAAACATTACCGTTGGAGGAACAGGCAAAACGCCCCATGTAGAATACCTTCTTAAACTGCTTTCTGCAAATTATAAGGCCGCAACCCTTAGCCGTGGATATGGGAGAAAAACTAAGGGCTTTAGGTATGTTACTGATAATTCTAGTGCATCTGAAGTTGGCGATGAGCCATTGCAAATGAAGTTGAAATACCCAGCGGTGCAAGTGGCTGTTGATGCCGATAGGGTTAATGGAATTTCAACGTTGATAAAGGAAATTCCTTACCTTGCTATTATTATTCTCGATGATGCATTTCAGCATCGGTGGGTTAAAGCCGGATTACAGATTTTATTAATCGATTTCAATCGTTTAATTACCCGCGATTACTTTTTACCCATGGGCCGATTACGCGATAGCGTTAAAGAGAAAAGAAGAGCAGATATTGTAATAATTACAAAATGTCCGGATGATTTAACTCTGCAAATGAGAGGATCTATAGAAAACGAGCTTCGACTGAACCCAAATCAATCAATATATTATACTGGGATTGGTTATGGTGAACCCATTGCTGTGTTCAAAGAATATGGGATTAACCTTGATTTGAATCAGCGTCAAGAAGTTTTTGCTTTCGCAGGAATTGCAAACCCGACTTTTTTCTATTCTTATCTAGAAAATAAGGTAAAAATAATTGAAACGTATACCTTTCCAGACCATTTTACCTTTACTAAAAATAAAATTTCACCTATCTTTGAATCCTATTTAAAAAAAGGAGCTCTCGACAAAGCAGTTATAACCACCGAAAAGGATGCTGCTCGATTAAGAGGATTACCTTTTCTTGATGAAGAATTCAAAAAAGTATTATTCTACATCCCAATAGAGGTAAAGTTTATCGATAACCAAGAAAAAAGTTTTATAAACCAAATATTGACCTATGCTCGAAAAAATTAAAGAAACCACAACCTTTATCCAAAGCAAAATAACGATATCCCCAGAAGTAGGAATTATTCTTGGAACGGGTTTGGGTGGCTTGGTTCGCGATATCAAAAACCAGCAAGTATTAGAATATAAAACCATTCCCAACTTTCCGCTATCTACAGTTGATGGGCATTCGGGTAAACTTATTTTTGGCGAATTGGGTGGAAAAATGGTAGTTGCCATGCAGGGGCGTTTCCATTTCTACGAAGGATATGACATGAAACAAGTTACATTCCCTGTTCGAGTATTGAAATCATTAGGAATTAAATTCCTATTCGTTTCGAACGCAAGCGGTGGTGTAAATCCAAACTTTGAGATTGGGGATCTGATGATTATCAACGATCATATCAACCTTTTACCAAATCCATTGATTGGTTTAAATATTCCTGAATTGGGCGCACGTTTCCCAGATATGAGCGATGCTTACGACATTAGCCTTATTGCTTTAGCTAAGAAGATTGCCAAAAAGAACAATATTAAAGTTCAGGAAGGATGTTATGTTGGAACAACTGGCCCAACATTCGAAACTCCTAAAGAATATCAATATTTTAGAGTCATTGGTGGGGATACCGTCGGAATGTCAACCACTCCGGAGGTTATTGTTGCCCGACATATGAAACTTCCAGTATTCGCTATTTCAATTATTACCGACCTAGGTGTTCCCGGTAAGATTCAGGTGGTTACCCATGAGGAGGTACAAGAGATTGGTAAACATGCTGAGAAGAAAATGACCCTGATTATGGAGGAGATGATGCAAGGTTTGTAAACCTAATTGTACTTTTAATATTGACCTGTTGAGCCGGATTACCTATCCGGCTCTTTTTTATCTAAAAGATATTGAAAACATGAGGTTTCTGAGAAAAACGTTGAGTAAACGAATTGTTTTTTGGCGTATAGATGAAAAGTAATAACACTTATCACTCAACTCTTACAATTTGTTCTCTTAGTTTGCCCTTTTTCAATAAGTAATAGTAGTTTTGTAGAAAAAGTGATTAATAAGTAATTACCACCATATGTTTAGGTATTTTACCATCATTGCTCTTCTTATTCCATTATTTGGATATCCAGTAAAGGACAAAAAAATTGATTCCCTTTACATCAAGTTGGGTAAAGCTGACGACTCGTCGCGTATAGAAATTCTTACAAAGCTCACATGGGAACTTCGAAATTCTGAACCGAATAAATCTATCGAAATTGGGCTTAAAACTATTGATCTCGCTGAAAAGTTTAAGGATTACAAAAATCTTGTAAATCTTCATGGCTATGTTGGAGTAGCCTATCGAATAATAGGTAACTACTCCAAGTCCACCGACTACTACTATAAAGGCCTTGAACTTTCTAAGAAGTATCAGCTCCCGGAGCAGGAAGGATTCGCATATATCAACATTGCAAACCTTCTTATTTACCAGGAATACTATAATAATGCCATCGAAAATCTTGATAATGCATTGGTAATTGCAAACAGGATTAATAATAAACTTATGCTCTCCTATGTCCGCCTAAACCTTGGACGAGCGAAACTCTTGCTTAAGCAATATGATAGCGCGATGGTAGATTTAAACCTTGCCCTCAAGGTTCGCCGCGAAATAAACCTTAAATCAGGTATTGCCGTTTGCTATAAATATATTGGGGATCTTTATAAGGAGAAAGGTGATTATTTTTTGGCTATAGAGAACTACAATACTTCTCAGCAATTAGTAAATGCTGAAACAGATAAGGATTTATATGCAAATATTCTTATTCGAAAAGCTGAACTATTTCTTAAAACCGGCGAAACCGATATGGCCCTTAAGTATGCTGAAATGGCCAATGGCATTGCCCTAGAGATCGGTGCGAAACTAACAATTCGTGATGCGCTTAAAGTTATAACCCAAGTTGTTAAAGGACAAGAACGTTTTCGTATAGCTACTGGAAATTTAGAAAGTATTATTAGTTATAACGACACCCTGTTTAACCAACGACTTTCCGAAAAGTTATTTTTTCTTCAGTATCAGTACGAGAAACAGAAAAAAGAATCGGAGATAGAAATTAAACAGCTGAAACTAAAAAGAGCACGATCGCTCGCTTTTGCCCTGGTGGTTATCATTGTCCTTTTAGTTGGACTTATTGCCTTTGTTTTAGTTTCCCTTAAGCAGAGGAAGAAGGTAAATAATCAGCTTGTGATTCAAAATGCTGAAATTAGCGATCAGAGAAAAAATATTGAGTTTAAAAATAAAAATCTTGAAGATGCCTATACAGTAATCGAAAATTATATCGGAAAAATAACGGATAATATTCAATATGCACAGCGAATCCAAGAGGCATTGATGCCATCATTAGAATTAGCAAAGCCCTATTTTTCGGATGTGTTTTGCTACTACAAACCCAAGGACTTTGTTAGCGGTGATTTTTACTGGATTTTACAAAAAGACAACAAGGTGTTTTTTGCTGTGGTCGATTGTACTGGGCATGGAGTTCCTGGTGCCTTTATGAGTATAATCGGGTTGGATATGTTAAATCAAGCTGTAATTCAGCAAAATATAACCGACCCAGACAAAATACTAAACTTCTTAAACGTTGAGTTACCTTTAAAAATGAATATTGGAAGTGATGAGATGGTTCTAAAAGACTCAATGGATATAGCAGTATGTTGTTTCGACAATGAGAACATGACTCTTTCTTACTCCGGAGCGCTTATTCCTCTGTTGATTTGCCGAAATGGTTTGATAATCGAAGAAAAATCATCATCAATCTTAATTGGATTATCGGATAAAGTTAACAGCCGAAAGTTTGAGCTAAAGACATTTCAACTTCAAAAAAACGATTGGCTTTTCCTTTATACCGATGGATTTGTCGATCAGTTTGGTGGTGAAAAGAATAAAAAGTTTCTTAAAAAGCAATTTTTTAATCTACTAACAACCCATAGCCAGTCGAATGGTGAACGTTATTCGAAAGAGCTTAGTAAAGCATTTATCACATGGAAGGGTGATAGCGAACAAATCGATGATGTCTTAGTTCTTGGTTTGTTGGTTTGACTTTAAATTTTCTCTGCCACAACACACGTTTTTTTGTACTTAATTACCTCGCCATTCGGAGTAAAGTATTCGATGTAAACGATGTAAACTCCTATTGGCACTCTTTGATTTCTGCTATTCAATCCATCCCAAGTAAGCGTTCCTTCGGTTCCGATTAGTAGGTTTGATGCTAATCGTTTTACCTCAATCCCGTTTGCGCTGAATACTCTGATATTTGCAATACACCCATCGACTGGGAGTTTATATGAGATTAGCAGGTAATCGTCTAGCCCATCGCCATCGGGCGAAAAGGTTTCGGGCGAAAGGGTAAATGCATCATCCTTTACTAATGGCTCAACCCATTGTGAGTTTTTGTAGGTTGGTGTTGCGAAACCAAACGTTTGAGCTGCCGATTGCCACGTTGATGTATTTGATGATGCCAAATTGGGATTAATCCTTTCGAGCGAAACGCCCTTATAATCGTTAAGCAGCTTCGAGTGCATCTTCTCGGTATAGCTGAGCTCATCAATAATTTCTGACTCTTTATTCAGAAGAACAACGTTTCCCATATCATTATTGAACGATGCCATTTTTGAAACATTAACAAACGCTTTATCATTCTCCGTTCGGTAGAACCTTTTAATCAGATCCGAACTAACTGTAATAACAGCATAATCATTTGGGAAGAATAGTTTGGCCGTATCGGAAGCGGCGTATACCTGATCTAGCTGATTGGTCGTGCTATTCCTGTTGGCAAGCGATATCTTACTTAAATCAACGGTTTTATCGGAACGGTTAAATAGCTCAACAAAATCAACACCCCCAGTATTGGGATTAAAGAGAACCTCGTTGATTACAACATCATTCCGTGCCGGAGCTTGAGGTAATGCTATCGGCAAGCAGTCGTTAATGAGATGATTTCCTGAGAAGTCAGCTATATTCTGACTTAAACAAAGGTTATAGATTGTTCCAATGGCCAAAGGGTTTGTAAGGGATATGATCAATTTGTTGAATTCAGTTCCGACGAGCGTTGAAGATTCAGGATGACCAATTCCATTATCGATATCGAAGTTATTGGTAAATGTGAGCATCAAGCTATCCATTGGCTCAGAGAAAAGCAGGTTAATGGTTTTGTCTGATATTATCTCAAGGGATAATAATCGGGGAGGAGTGATGTCGGGATTTGAACCATATACAGAATTCACTGCACATGGTGTTCCGCCCCTTGATGAAACAGAAGCATTCCAGTTGTTTTTCCCCTCCATTAGATTTTGGTAATCGATCTTCTCCAACGACCAACCACCATTTTTCTTCAAATCATCGCTATACCAGCTGTCGCTATAGTTTACAAGCGATATCAGCGAGCCACCTGAATCAGTTAATCTTAGGTTCATTCCTGAATTAAGCAGCGCTGGGAAACTTGTTACTCCAATCGATTTTCCGTAAGTGCTTAAAACAGACGCTGCGCTAGTGGAGCAAAGAACTGCGAATTGATTTGGAAGCAATGAATCGTTTGGTAGATTTATTTTATAGTCGTTCAGTTGAATTTTCCATCCATTAAGGAGAACCGTATCGGATGTTGGGTTAAAAAGTTCGATATACTCAAGGTTTGGTAATCCAACCGTTGGTTCGGGGCTAGCCATTATTTCGTTTATTATCAACCTACCCAAAGAACCACTTTCGCTTAACCCAAAATAGATGCTATCTTTTATGGATGAACCGTTCAATCCTCTAATATTATCAACTTCTAGTAACAACTTACCGAAAGGTAGCTGATCCGTTTTTAGAAATACTCCATTGGGTAATTCAGATGAGGCGGATATGCTATTAATAACGATTGATGACCCATTTTTATCTGTAATTGTGTAGTTGCTCTCAATCGAGGCATCATCCAAGTTGACAATCTCTGAGAATAGAACCTTTACTGTATTTAGGTTTAGCGGCTTTGCCGATAAAATAATTGGTGGATAGTCTGTGGCACAAATGCTTAAATCATCCATCCAAAGCTGACCTGATCGTGAGGATGTGTATCCGAAAACAAGACCACTCCAGCTCATCTGATTATTAATAATACTTTTACCTGTTCCTCCATAAATGAATGATTGTGCCGATTTCGGCTGATACCATATTTTCCAATCACCACCGGGGGTTAACCCAACCTTGATTTTAATCTCGTCGTTGGGATTCCAATCATAGCTAGAAGTGATTAATGGAATTTTTACTCCTTGATTCGAACTCCAAAGCGTAATAAAATCATTGCCCGATGAAGGATTTATTCCAATGAAATAGCCATTCGTACTATCTGCTGTCAAATCCGAAGAGTCTGCCATTATTGCATAGTAGAAGTAATTATCAGATGAAGGATCCCAATCGCCATTTTTAAAAGTGAAACTCCATTCAATAATTTTATCTCCCATTGAGGGGAGTGCAACAGGAATAGATAATGTGCTTATTCTTGAATTCGTGCTTTGCTTATGCAGTAAAGACCTTGCCCCGCTAATGGGTGAAATTGTTGAGAACATCCAATCGTTCGAACCAAGCCAAGTAACATTCAACTCTCCCTCAAAATTTTCTTGGATTAGGCAACTCTTATCAATTCCGCAGATAATTTCATCTGATATTGCAGTACCTAAATGAGTTCCGGTTACTTTTAAGCGATAAACTCCAGTATTATCTAAACTTACATCGCTCCATTCTGCATATCCCGATGTTAAAATTTGATTGATGCTTGAACAGGATAAAACTCCGTCTCCCTGATACAGACTAAGAATTAGCTGATCGGTAAAGTCAGTATCGATATTCCCAAGAGCATCAGCCGCACAAACTTTAACAGGGAATTGATGTGATGGGAAGATTGAAAAAGGGACTTCCGTAAATTTAAGACTTGTTGCTAAAACCTTCATGCTGCATTCAGGGCCATAAACAGCAGCATTGAAATTGTTTGCAAAACCAGTTCCCGTTGAGGAGGATATCCATCCATGATTGGCTGCTGGTATATAAAACCGGAAAGGGAAATTATCGGCGATATTACTTTTATTCAAATAAATCGAGATAGATAGTTCAACCGTATCATTATCAGCAATAACCAAACTACCTGCCCTAGGTATTATTTCAAAAACACCATTGTTTAACGAGTATGATTCAATATCGATAATGGTGTTGTCGGCTTTAATCACAAACCCACCTATCTGACTATTCAGCTGTTCTGCTTTTGTAGGATCGAAAAGAAACAGATTGATTTTTGATGGAATGAGCGGCAATTCATCGGTACTCCCAGCATCAAAAATATTTAACGTCATTACCTCGACAGCATTTTGAGCTGAAGCTGATGTGCTGTTTACTAAAACAGTATCGGCTGATGAGGCTATTGCTACAATTCCTCCATCGGAGTCGCCACAGGTTATCGATGGCGATGCAATGTTGTTAAGTGTTGGGCACGAGGCAAGCAGCGAGAATTTTTCGGGAATACTATAGGTCAATGCATTATATGTACTTATTCCTTGTACAATAGGCATTGTTGAACCCGATGGAATTACCAAATTTCCGTTACCCGTAAGTCGCGAAAGTGTAACAGAGCCTGCGAAATCCTTGTCGGTATTACCATTCAAATCAGTAGCGTTAAGTATTATATTGAAAGGCTGTAGAACTCCAACCCTCGTTGGGATTGATGCGAATTTAAGCTGAGTAGCAACCACATCAACCCAAAAAATATTGGAGATGACTTGCAATGGAAAAGTTGGGTTAAACTTTGATCCGGTGGGATAGGCTGTAAATCCATGATTTGAGGCATCGACCTTTAGCTGAATTTTTTGGTTATCGGTTAACCCCGATTCATTTAGGTATATTGAAACACTAACATCAATAAACCCGCCATTGGGTATAACCAAGCCGTTTTCGCTAATGGTAAATGTGAAATAGTTTGTCTTGATATCTGGTTCGGAGATCCCAACAGGAATGCCATTTACTTTTACCAAAACACCGCCAATAACCTTGGTTAAAGAGGCTGCATCGGCAATTTCGGCTCTGCTTATTTTGATATCTTTTACGATTGTGGGTAACCCATCGGTTTCGCCCATGTCATTAACTCGAAACCTTAGCGCTTCCACTGCCGACGCAGGGAAAGTTTTTAATGATGAAATTCCAATCGCAGCGGGCTGACTTAATCCAAGACCTACAGCTGATGTGGAATCGTTAAGTACATTTATGGTATTGGTCTGAATTGGATTTATACCATTGCTTGTTGCAAGGATTTTTAGCGTTCCACTTGAACTATACTGCAAATCGCTCCAACTCGAAATCCCAGTAGTAGGTGTTTTTGTTAATCCTCCTGCTGATGTAAGCAATCCATTTCCTTGCAATAATGATAAGGTAATATCATTGCCAAACTCCTTATCGATATTACCAGCATTATCAGCACCACCAACAGAAATTATAAAGGGTTTGTTCTTGCTAATTCCGATTGGTTGTTGAGTTACTCTAAGATCGGTGGCTAAAACATCTATTTTAAATTCATTTGAATGAATTTTTCTAGCAAAAGTGCTGGCTAAGTCTGACCCGGAAAGCCCTGCATCAAATCCATGATTAACAGAATCAATTAAAAATTTAAGCGTTGATCCATCAACCAGATTATTTGGTTTTAGGTAAAGGCTTAGCGTATACTCTTTTGCTTGACCATTTGGAATGGTCATTGTAGTTGAATCTACTATGAGCGTAATTTTATCGGCACTAATGGTTTGGTTAAGTATCGATACTTCTTCTGATTCATCTCTTAGCTTAACACCACCGATTGAGTTACCCCAGCTTGCGCCATTGGCTGAAGGCCCTCTTTTTATTTCAAGCGTTTTGACCTTTGTAGGCAGAATATCGCTTGTGGCATTGTCCTTAATCATGAACTTCATTACATCAACAGCCGATGCTGAACTATTCAAGGTCGAACTAATATTTCCTGCTCCGATTTGAGTTGTAGGGCTTAAAACTTCAGATGTGATATCATTGGGATTGTAGCTGACAGAAATATCATCCACCCATAATAATAAATCACCTGTTGATGTGTAGCTATAGCATATTCCAAAGAAAGAGAAATTGTTAAAAGTAATGTCTGTAACGATGCCATAATTTGTTAGTGCTGAAAATGAACCAGATGTAGATGCTCTTAGAGTAAAGCTTCCATTCTTTGAGCGTTCAATCTCTATTGCTCCAATTCCAGAAGGTGTTATTTGGGTTTGCCAGTTTAGTGTTGATGCTAAAATAATTTGGGGTATTCCATTGACTATTTTCCAGAGCTTAAGTAAGTCGTCAGAGCCTGTAAGGTTTACTCCAATTGCATAGCCATTGCATGTTCCACCTGAAGGTTGCATTTGGCTGGCATCCTTATCGGACATAAGATAAATCCACCAACGATTGGAAGATGATGGTGGATAGCCATGCCGAACTTTTACCTGCCAAGTTATGTTACCGTTATTTGGATTCCACGAGGGTAGCGGAATCGATATTCGATCTGTAGCACTTGCTGTATTGTCATAGGTATGCCTTAATGAATAACTTCCATTTAGCGGAGAGGCTGAAGATGCAGCCCAATGCGTATTGGGCACTTGTGTCCATCCAGATAGGCTGCCTGATTCAAAATTATAGGTTCCCTGTGAGATGCAAATTGCTGGAATAAAAAATATTAGGAAGCAGGTAAACTTTTTTATCATAATCAGAAATTACATTACTTTTGACAAGTTTATTAAGAAATCGAATTGACATTAAAGTTACAAGAAATGAACAAAAATAGATGCTTGTAAAATAAAAAAAATCGTTCGACAATAAAAAAATAGAATCTCTTGAGAGAACATACCAGAGTTTAACTCTAAAATTAACGAAACAAATTAAAATCCAAAACTCATGAAAGTTGCCGTTGTTGGTGCCACCGGATTAGTTGGCACTGTAATGCTAAAAGTTCTTGCAGAACGAGATTTTCCAGTAACAACCCTTATTCCCGTGGCTTCGGAGAAGTCAGTTGGTAAGAAAATCATCTTTAAGGGTAAGGAATATCCAATTGTATCAATGGAGGACGCAATAAGCATGAAACCAGCAGTGGCAATTTTTTCGGCAGGGGGATCAACCTCACGCGATTGGGCACCAAAATTTGCAAAGGTTGGAACGGTTGTTATCGATAACTCATCGCAATGGCGCATGTACCCTGAAATACCTTTGGTTGTACCCGAAGTTAATGCTAGTGTTTTAACTCCAAATCACAAGATAATTGCCAATCCAAACTGCTCAACCATTCAGCTTGTTGTGGCAATCAACCCCCTACATAAGCAGTATAAAATAAAAAGATTAATCGTTTCAACATATCAATCAGTTACTGGAACAGGCGTAAAAGCCGTTAAGCAGATGCATGATGAGCGTGATGGCAAAGAGGCTGAAAGAGCATACCCACACCCTATTGATATGAACTGCTTCCCACACGGAGGAACTTTTCTCGAAAATGGCTATACCACTGAGGAGCAGAAGTTGGTTGACGAAACCCGAAAAATTATTGGCGACGATTCTATTATGGTGTCGGCAACGGTTGTTCGAATTCCTGTTGTTGGTGGTCATTCAGAATCTGTTAATATCGAGTTTCATAAAGATTTTAAGCTAGATGAGGTTAACCAAATTCTAAAAAATTCTGATGGCATTACCATTCAAGACACTCCATCGCAGAATATCTATCCAATGCCGAAATATGCCGAAGGTAAAGATGACGTTTTTGTGGGTCGTATTCGTAGGGATGATTCTCAACCAAACAGTTTAAATCTTTGGTGCGTATCCGATAATCTCCGAAAAGGCGCTGCGACTAATGCCATTCAGATTGCAGAGTATTTGAATAGTAAAGGCTGGATTAAATAAATTAATTTGATATTAAATGAAAAGGTGTCCATTCGGACACCTTTTCTTATTTGCTCTAATAACCAAGATTATTTGGAATATGGTTTGGAGTACCGGTAGTTGGTGTTCTCCATACTTCAACCGAAGCGCTCTTATCCGCCCCGGCACAACCATTCGACATTAGATTAATTATAGTATAAGTATAAACAACCGAGTTGTTTCCTGAACCAAGATCAAGCCAAATTGGATTATCTGTTCTTGTATCTGACGCTAAGGGAGTAGAAATATGCTCCATTAATGTGGTTGTAACAGAGTATGTTTTATTCAAATCAAAATCATAATTTACTCCACCCGACAGTGTATAAGTTATAGTTACAGGGTCAGCATTGCAACTATTTGGAATTGGGCTAAGCGAAATAGTTGCGACTGGTATCGATTTAACCGTAATAGAAATTGGATAAACTACTGAAACGCACCCTGCAATTGCGTTTCTAACAGTTAGATTTCCGTTGTACGTTGCCACCGGTGCTGCAGCAGGAACTACGATTGAAATAGATCCTACAGGAAGAGCGGCATTTGTAACATTTACAAAACCTGCACCTGTAGCAGCAGCATTAAATACAATGCTATACTGATCGGGACTACCAGTTGTTGCGCTATAGGAAAGATTTGCTGTGGTTACTCCTCGGCACACCGATGGATTTGCACCCAACGTTATGGTCGACTGTGTAAGAACACTAACTATTATGCTTCTTGGAATACTCGTTCCACATGCATTTGTTGCTGTAACGCTCATTGTACCACCAGTTGCCGCAGCACCGTACGCAACAGTTATTGAGTTGCTTATACCATTAACGGTATTTGTTATGCCACTTGGCGGATTGCTAATGCCATTAATGGTTGCAAAATCACCGCTATAGCTCCAGTTGAAAGTTGCGGCTGGAATTGTGGGCACTGTATATATTTTTCCAAAGCTGCTCTGACATACAGGAGTTGGAGCGGATGTAAAGTTTGAGGGTCGTTGAGCGGCAACATTGTAAGCAATAACAACATCATCGTAAGAGCTACAAGTGGCTTTGCTTACAGTCCATCTTAATGTATAGGTATTACCTAAAGTACCATTAAAACCACTATTATAGGCTGTTGGCGTAAGAATTGTACCACCAATACCGCTAACCTTTGTCCATTGACCGGTAAAAAGAATATCTGGATCATTCAAAGGATCAGGATCATTACCATTTAAAGTTGTTCCTGAAACGGAGCACCACGATTGGTCGGGCCCCGCATTTGCTGTTGGAGGGGTAGCATATGCATTAACAATGGTTGGATTAACCACTCCAATAACGACACCAACATCAGGAACATTATGGTAAGTAAAATTCGTTAGTTTGTAAGCACCGGGTGTTGGAGTTGGAAGGGTATATGGTAACGATAATACATTTATAGTTGGCTGAGCTACACCATCAAGTGTATAATCAAGTGTATATGGCAAAGCAATGGGTATAAATGTTGAAAAGCTAACAGGTATACCAACTGCTCCACAAATTGGACCCGAAGGATTTAACGAAGCCTTTGGCTTTGTAGTAGTAACACTTGCTGTTGTGTAATTTATCGGTGTTGTAGAAATTGTTAAATTATTTGTTGTTGCAACATCTCCAGTATTCACATTTCCGCTTGTTGTCGAAAGTTTTTCAACCCAACTGCCGGCGCTATACTCGGCAACTCGCATATCTGGTAAACCATTAACAGTCATGGTTGGGGTTAAATCGCTTGCCGGATCCCACCCAATCTTAACCTTGGCGGTATTTGCTCCTGAAGTATTCTTAACACTCCAGTATTCTTTGGTGTTGGATGCTTCAAGTGGTAGCGTTAATGAGGCATAGGTTGGGTTAGGGGAAAAATACTCTGCTAACCAGTTGAGACTTCCTGCTGATGTATTAGTTAAAGTAAAATTGTGACTCTTTTGGACTCCTTTTCCAATTGGGTAAAGAAAACTTGAACCAGAAAATAAAAATTTATATAAGGGGCCATTCACAAAAGAGGTTGCGCTTCCACCTGCAGGAACTGCTGTTGAAGGGCCATTAAGGTATAATAGATTAGTAGCGGTAGTTTTAATAATACCATTTGTTAATAGTAAATTCCCCGAAAGCTGAATAACACCAGCATTACCGATGTTTAATCCAAGGCTATTATTAATCTCCATGTGATTAAAACCATTAGCACCTGAGAAGTTACCCATTGGCCCTCCGACAGTTTGTAAGGCAGAACCCGCAAATGAAACGATTGCATTTACTCCAGATCCGGCGGTGAATGTACCCGTTGTATAACGCTCCATAGTACCCAGAATGGTAAGTTTCCTATTATTTACACTATTATCGAGGACTGGTCCATCAATCTTTAAGCGATTACAAATTGTAAGATCTTTATTGGGCAGAGTCCTTGTACCTGATCCTGTAAAGTAAAGATTTGGAACAGAATTGTACAAACTTGCAATAATGGTATAATTACCCGACCCTCCGTATTCTAGAGTTCCTCCAGTGGCACAATCTAAGAAGGAGTAGAAGGTGCCAGCAGGTAAATTACCACCTTCGAGATAGAGGGTGCCTGAACCGGTTACGGTTCCCAGGTTATGACCAAAGGTTGGGAAAACTATTTTAAGTTTTCCATTAATTGTGGTTTGGTAAGCAAAACAATAGTTCACATTTGTGGTTACATCATGATCAACAATAACACTAAACCCATTAGGTCCACCTATGGGGCAAGGGGGTGAAGCACCAATCGCATCCCAAATCGTTTCGTCGGACCAATTTCCGTTCTTATTCGATTTATAGGAGGCTACCTCATCAGGTAATGCAATATTAATCCCGGCAGTATAGTCTCCGCTGATATTATTTGTTCCAGCAGAATAGTTAAAAGTAATCTGATGAAGGGTTTCATCAACATTATCAGTTCCTGAGCCTGGGGCCGCTTTGCTCCAGTACGTTCCAGGAATTAGCAGTTTAGCGGCAACATAGTCAGCTTCTGTATTAATCCCGGTGACTTGTACATCACTGGATAAATATTGAAGAACAATTTTTCCATCAAAGTTCGAAACCCCCGAACTTTCTATTTTCCAATAGTAGTTCAATACATTTAATGGATCGTCAACCGCTGGGTGGTTCATTTTAATCGGTATAACATTTATAGAACCAACTGTTGCATTTGTATTAATAGTAAAGGCAGCAGGAGTGTATTTTCCGCTAACACCAACAGGAAAAGTAAAATTGGTTGGGGCAGCAATAACACCAAAAAACTTTCGTAGTCCTTCGCTTGTAGCAACCCCATCGGAGACAATCATTTTTGTTAAGCTAAACGGGGCACCGCCAATAATGCTCGATTGTCCAAGGGTTAACTCATACTGATTAATATTCAATATCCCAAGGGTCAGAACCAAGTCGTTTTGTAACGATATGCTATTATTGAGATTCGCTCCGGTATTGTTGTTGAGTTCAAGTCTTCCGTACGATCCAGTTCCAGTAATTTGTTGTATACTAGATCCGGTCAGGCTAACACCGCCAGTTATATTATTATCGGTATATGTCCCGTTGTTAACAAGATTTCCTAAAAGAGCGACATTTTTATTAGTCAATGTTAGAATGCCGCTATTAATGGTAAGGTTTCGATTAACGGTAAAGCTGTTGCTGGGGGTTAACGAGGTAACCGGTGAAACCACAAGGTCATAGAAATTAGTTACTGATGTTCCAGTTATAGCCTGAGCACCTCCACTAAAGGTAGTGGTATTCGTACCATAAGTATAGGTTCCCGTATTGCTCATATCGCCCTTTATCGTAATATCTCGATTATTTGAAATCAGAATACTTCGATTATTGGTTAAGGTTAGGTTACCATTAACTATAAGCGGACTAACACCTAAAGTAACTGTAGCTGTTCTTGTTGTGGCCGCTGTTTTTCCGGTAATGGTTAGGTGGTTAAGAGCAATATTGCTTTCGAGGGTGTAGGCCTGATCTGCATCGGCTAATGGTATTGCAGGTAGACCTGTGGGGACTTGGGTAAATGTAATCGTTCCACCTGTTACGCTGCCACTTGCCGGACGTAAGTAAAGATCGCCATACGTAGTTCCACCACCACGTACAATGGTAAGCGTTCCGTTGGACATGTTGAATGAACTAGCCACATTACAAACCTCTAGCTTAGCACGCAAACTATTCTGGTTGTTACCGTTTATGACAACATTTCCGGCTGTCTGGTTGTAGCTAAGTACTCCTACAGTTGATGATACATTTCGACGAATTTGTCCATTAACAACCAATTGACCTCCGCTAACATCAATGGATGAAGAACCACCACCTGAGTATTCAATATCATTATCGTTGTTAGGTGCTGCAATAGGGCCTACATATACATTACCCCGAATAAGAGTTAACTTACCATTAAGAAATAGGTCGTTTGTGCCTGAAGCTGCATCGGCAATTAGGATGTTTCGGTTGCCTGTATTGGAGTAATCAATATAAAGTCCGGATGTGGTGGGTATGGTAAATGCTGTACCCTGAGATATGGTAAAATCGCTATTGGGATTTGTCCGCATGTACTTTAACGTTCCGTTTTGTAGGGTAAGCCAATTATCAACTAGAGTTGTTAATGTACCACCAATATTTATTGTCAGGGTTGTTGCTTGTGACGATCCTTTATTAACTGTTAATCTATCAAAAATGGTAACTGGATTATTAACTGTATTGGTAATTGAAGTAGAGGTATTCCCAAAAAATGTTACCGGTAAAAGTGTAAAGTCGCATTGACGTGTGGTAGAGGTTCCACCAGCAATTGTGCCAACAGTATTATTTATAAGATTTCCGCCAATTGAAAAGTTTTGGCTGGTTGCCGCTGCCCAAACATCAATTGCTGAGTTTGGAGCAACTTTAACATCTCCATTAACAACGACGTTCTGAGTAATTGCAGCATTTCCATACCAAATTAGTGCACCCCCCTGAATATCAAGATTACCGTCTATTGTAATGGTTTTTGCAATACGAGCGGCAGGAGCAGTGGGATAGTTTACATTCCATGTTGGGCAGAACCATGAGTCGGCATTTTGACCCCTAGTAATCAAATTCCCATAAATCTCAAGGTTAGTATTTCCGAAAATTATATTTGAACCACCTAATGGTGATAAAATCAAGTTCCCGTAGGTTGCAATATTATTTGGTAACCAATATGTTGTTCCAGGATTCGGATTTGTTGAGTAGATTTCGGTTGTTCCTAAATTTTTGTTAAAATCGGTAAAGTCACCTGCAGGGAATATATAAGTACTTTGATCTGCAGATGAGGTTGTAAACCTAAAATTTCCATTGCCGTTTACATGACTTAGCACCATTCCAAAGTTGGTGTTTGTATTATAGCCAATATCAAGAGCAGAACCTTTTTCAATTTGTAAACTCGCACAACTTCTTGTCGGCACTTCTGTATTATCCGTATCATACGGCCATGTATTATCCGTGGCAAGATAAACAGAATCTTTTGCTCCAATTATAACGATATCATTTATTCCAGGCACAGCAGCAGCGGCAGGTCCTGTATGGCTTACCGTTGACCAAGTATTAACATTGCTCCAAAGTCCATTTCCTGCCAAAGCCCCATTTATACGGCTATAGTAAATTATCGAGGTGCCAAAAGGATTTGTTGGTGTATCATCACCAGCAGTATAATCACCATCGATAAATCCTGTACCTGTTAAGAACACTCCTCCTATTGTATTTGCGGCTTCATCAACATCTAGCGCTGAACCTCTTGTCCAGCTGAGAGTTGATGTATTGTAACGTGCAGGAACATAGCCATCCTCTGTGATTAATGCACCTGTTACCACATCATTCTGATTGTAGGTATATTGATGCGTAACTGTTGCAGCACCAAGTGTAAATCCATTCGATTTTACACGCCAAAAGTATGTTAGACTTCGACCATTTGTTGTGGTTGTTGGGTGTTCATAACCAACTGGATTAACTGTGATTGAACCGTAAGTGGGAACACCAGTAAATCCTATTGATGCTGGTGTATATGCAGGTAGTGCGTGGCCTGTTGATGCTGCGCCTAAAGGAAATATAAAAGCTGTTGAATTTGGATAAACACGAGTTATACCACCATCACCAAGCGTACCAGAGGTTTGAATATAATGCGTTGCATCGGCACCAACAATTGAGGCGGTACTATTCAACTTAAGGTTGTAAGTCTTAATATTAAATAGTTTAGGTTGTGAAAAGGTTAGTGCTCCGTTTAAGGTTATATTACTAGTTAGCGAAATAGGTGCTGCAAGAGCATCGGTATTATTCAGTTCAAAGTTACCAAAAATACCTAATCCATCTCCGTCAATCACCTGAGGATCATCATCACTAAGCCTTATTTTACCTGCTCCTGAATGAATTCCGCTATTAAAAATGTATGAGGTAGTGGTCGTTCCCGATGTAACAAAGTCAATAGTTTTTCCACCATCAGCTAAGGTTCCCTTAACTATCATCAAGGAGTCAGCCACAGAAATAGTCGGTTGAGTACCGGCTAATGTAAGAACAGTTCCTGCCGGTTTATCGACTTTAAACTTTTTAAATGCAAGTGTAGCTGCGGTATTCACCGATAATGATTGTGCTCCTGAACCGTTGAAAATGGTCATGTTGGTACCTGGAGTATAGGTTGAGTTAAGCGAAACGGAGAAATTACCTCCAACTTTAACATTCAGGCTATTAGCATTCAGTACAGCCGTATTAAGGGTTAAATTATTTAGAATCACTAGTGGGCTTGCTGTATAACCAGCATAGCTCGAACTGTTTTGCACTATTGAAGTACTGCTGAGCCTATCAATGGTAATGTTGTACAGCGGAGCATACGATGACATAAGCCATGTGGCAGCATCAGCTATAACGGTTCCTGTAATGGGGTTTATTTCCAACGTACCACCAGTTACATTTTGGTTTCCGGAGGAAGAGAATACGTCGAATAGACGACCTCCGCCGCCGCAAACATCATAAATCCGAATTGTACCACCCGTCATTGAGAAAACGTTACTAGGATCGATAAGACTAAATGTTCCAACGGTTCCATCAATGGTACTTAAAACTCTACTCGTATTAAGGGTCGTTATGGAGTAGTCCGATAAATCGGTAGGAGTTGTGAATGCGGTAGGAGTTCTTTGGAACCTACCACGAAGAATGAACATACCACCACTTTGTAAATAGGATGATTTACCTGCGCCACCACCGCCCGAACGCAGCTGTTTTGCATCAATTACACCACCGTTTAGAACAACCTGACCCGAGGCAACATTCCATGTAACAATACCAGCGGATTCTCGGGTTGATAGATAACCATCGTTTACCTGAACAGTTCCATATAAAGAAAGTGCCTGTAAACTGCCGGTATTTAAAACGCCGTTAACCTGGCCTGTTCCACCAGCAACACCGTAGGCTGCATTTACTTCTTGATAATCGTCAGCTGTAACTAGCACAATAACGTTAGGGTTGTCGAGAACCAACGCTCCGTTGGCAGGAATAAAATAATCACCATTTGGTGGTCCTCCTCCCGTACCCTCTGTTAAAGAAGGGATTACAGTAAAACCAGTAAGATAAAGAGAGCCATTTCTAATCCAAAGAGCCTTATAGATATTGGGGTTTGAGGCTGTTGCTGGTGCAACTTGATCTCCACCAGAATAATTTGCTCCAAATAACCTAAAATTACCATAAGCAGATGGGTTTACAGTTAGTTTGTAAGTCTGGTCTGTTCCTTTATCGAGTATCAAGTTGTAAAAATCGGTTTGACCATTACACGAAAGGGTGTTGTTTGTAAGCCCTTGAAAATAAACTGTTGCATATCCATTTGTTGCACGTACATTATAAATGGGAAATGCAAGATTGGTGAATCGAACCTTACCGCTATTGGTAAAGTCACCATAAACGACTACCCGGTGTGATACCTGATCGTAGTAGTTCATAAAGGGAGGCGTATTTGGTGACCCCTGATTGGTATTACCAGTACCAACCGCTATTTCACCTGTAGCATCAACAGTAACATTGCCAGAAATTGAAATTTCGCGTCGAGCAACTGAAGCATTATCGTTAATACGGAATATTCCCTGTTTTATGTATAGGTTACCAGAAAGGGTAAGGTTGTTGAACTGGGTTGCAATAATTCCGGCGCTAGTATTTATGGTAAGGTTATTATAATTAGTTTGAAGAACAGGAAGTGTAAAGTCTGCTGTATTGTTGTACTCAACGGTACCACCTCCGCTAAGGACCAAAGTATTATTGGCTACTGGAGCTACAGTTGGGAGGTTTGCAGTAGCGAGTTGCAATGTTCCTTGTCCGCGTAGTCCAAGCAATGGATTCGTAAACGATGAAGTTCCCATGTTAAGGAATCCTCCGGCATCTATGGTAATGTCCAAATTTTGGGTTGCTATGGTAGGACTCGAAATGGTAACTGTACGACTAGTAAGTATCACAACCTTATCGTTATAACCTGGAATAGTCGAGCCAATTTGTAGCGTACCGCTAGGATCTGAGGTCCAAGTTGTTGCAGTGCTCCAATCCCCAGTTTGGTATGAGTAAAATGTTCTATTTCCCATTGTCCACCAACCGGTTAATGCGCTTGGAACACCTAATGGAATATTTTGTAAATGAGTTGTTATTGTAAATGAGTTACCAACAAAACTTGAAAGACCTGAGGCTGGAGGGTTTTGCCAGGTTGTTCCCGAATTGGGCGAGTAGGCAATACTTTGAGATGCCCCATTTAGCTCAGCAGCATCGTACTGAAAGGTAGCTGTTGCAGATGTTCTTGCAACGCTATTGGTTATATCCCAGTATTTCTTAATGTACGATGGGTTAAGAAGCGGAAAAGGAGTAACCGCTCTAACACCTACAGTTCCTCCAACTGGGGCAATTGCTGTAAGAGTAAAAGGAGAGTAATAAGTTCCAGAACCGACGGGGAATAAAGGCTGTCCGGTTGCGGCGTTTTTTACCAAATAGCCTGTTCCATTAGTCGAAATCATGTTCGATGAACCGAATGCTCCAGTTATCGCACCGACAGCGTTATTGCTTATGGTTAAGTTGAAATTGGCAAGTTCAAGAATGGCCGTATTTAAATTCAAAATGCCAGCAGCTCCAACAGCCACATTCCCAGATAATGTTTTTGTACTATTACCAGAAATAGTAAGGTTATTGAAAGTAAAAGCAGGAATGTTTTGTGCTATTGTTCCGTTGAAATCAACGGTATTATTTGTAATAACATAAGCCCCAACTGGTGTAAACAAACCAGCAATGCCTACTGTACCTCCATTAACAAGGGTTCTCGTACCAGCCCCACTAGCAGTAAGATTATAAAAGTTATATGCACCAATGGTTTGGGCAACCCCCGCAGCATAATTGACCGTATTTGGATTTGCATTTAACGTAAGTGTGCCTGCTAAGCTAAATGGGTTTCCACCTCCCGTAAGGTAAAGAATTGCGTTATAGGTGGCATCGCCATTAATAAAGTTACCTGTTCCTGAGATAAATGCTCCGCAGGTTAAGCCTGCAGTGTTCTGGTTGGTAAGGGTAAAGCCTGTGGTTACAATGCTTCCTGTTATAGTAAGCGACTGCCCACCAGAAATACTTTGGTTGTTGGTGTCAAATATATAATTTCCCCCTCCACTGGTAAACGATGAAGCGTTGTAGGTAAGCCCTCCTCTGAAAATTAATACTGGGTTTAATGTTATTGTCCAACTTCCGTTGGCTAAAATATTAACATTTCCAATAAAAATAGTTGAGCCGGCTCCTGCTGCATTGTTTTCGGAGAATAAACCAGTTGCATTAACATTAGTAACGCCATTAAAAGTATTTAAACCTGCATTATTGTTGTCATCAATAATACCAAAAGCGTTAATATTTGTAGTACCATTTACAGTAAAGTTTTGACCAGCTAGCTGTAGCACAAATCTAAATGCGGCAGAGGTTCCTGCGATAGAAAAATTACCTTGAACTATTGTTGCTCCGCCTAAGGTTGCTGTTGAAAACGATGTTAGTGCTAAGCAGTTAAAATTTAAGTTTCCAAATGTTTGATTTAACCCGGTTACTGCTGTATTGGTTGTCCCAGTAACATTAATGGTAGATGTTGTATTCCAAGTAGCAGTTGGAATTACTCCACCATTTCCGGTGTGGTTGTATATGGAACTAGCATTGAAAATAAGCCCTGTTAGTGTGCTGGTAATAGTTCCAGAGTTGTTTACTGTACCTGCAACCGTTGTTATGGTTGATGCTCCGTTCGTTGTATAAGTAGTTCCAGTACCCACTGTTAAAGTTCCATCAACAGTTGCTGTTGCTCCTGCTGCCAAGGTGACACTAACCGTTGTTCCGAGGGAAAGAACTGTGCTAGGGTTTATTACTAAATCTGTTCCTGTTCCATTATTTATTGTTAATGTAACAGCTGCTGCTGATTGCAATGTAACATTCGAAGTGTTTGAAATAGTTAACCTATTTATGGTTTGAGTTGGAACATTTGTAGCCGTTGTTGTACCATTATTATCGAATACTAGAATATCTGTTGGTTGTGGGGAAAACCTGCTTGGAGTCCAGTTCGATGGGGTAGTCCAGTTAGCAACTACACCTGTTTGATTCCAGTTATAGGTTGTTGGACCGTTTTCACGACCTGTAAAGTCAGCACCATTTAATGGCCCTGTTGTTTCGCTTACAACTGCACTTGTAACTATTGTTGGTGCACCTGCTGTTGTTGTAGTATACTGTGTCCATGAACCGCCCCAACGGTTTACACGCAAGTTTGCATACGTTCCTGTTAGGTCTGTAGGAGCTGCTGCCGAATAAGAAAATGATGGGGTGTAGGTATAGGTTCCTGCTTGGTCGTCGGTAAATGACCAGTATCTACTAATAAAATCAGTAATTGTAAAATCGCTTGGATGTTGCGAATCGGTTACTTTAACTCCTATTGTTCTTATTGTGCTGTTTGTAGTATACGTAATTGTTGTTGGCGAATAATCATTAGATACAGTTAAATCACCAACCGGAAATGTAAATGCAGAGGCTCCTGCAGGGAAAACTTTCTTTAACTGCCCTGTCCCATTTGTAATTACCATGTTGGTTACGCCACCTGCCGGTGCCGTTGCACCATTGGCAATGGTAAGGTCAAAGTTTCCAAGTTGAACGAATCCGGCGGTAAGGGTAAGTGTTCCACCAACTGTAATATTTCCTAAAAGCGATTTGTTATTACCCCCAGAAATAGTAAGGGTACGATAGTTTGGGCTACTAAATACTGTTTGTGCTCCAGCACGGTTATAGTTAATAACACTTGCTACAGCTGTTGTTGTCAAAGTTCCAATTGCATTGTTTGCTCCTCCTAAATTTAGTGTATGAGTTAAAGTGCTCATATCAAGAATTCCTGCGCCACTGAGATTTCCGGTTACATTTAGTGTTTTTATACCAACACCATTAAAGGATAATGTTCCATCTATTTGAGCATTTCCTAAAACATTATGGATATAAGCAACACCACCAAGGTTCAATGTTCCTCCGGATACGTTCAGATCATTGTTAATTGTTGATGCTCCCTGAAAAGTTTTAATACCCCCAATGCTTATTGTTAAATTTCGATAGTTAGCGCTTGCAAAAACCTGCTGATCTCCATTCCTGTTATAGTTTACAGTACTTCCCGATAATGCAGTAGTTGTAAATGTTGCAATGGCATTATTTGTACCTCCTAGGTTAAATGTATGCGCAAGACCAGCACCTGTCATGAGCACAAAACCGCCTCCGCTTAAATCACCTGTAAGTGAAACTATTTTTGCAATTATTCCAAACGTTAATGTTCCTGTAATCGTGGCATTGCCAGTAATATTCACTGCTGTAGCCGTTGCTCCTAAATCAAAAATGCCTGCAGTAATATTTAAATTGCCTCCAATGGTGGCATCACCTTGCAAAGTTTTAGTTCCTCCATTAGATATTGTAAGATTTCTGTAATTTGGACTAGCAAAAACAGTTTGAACACCAGCGCTATTATAGTTAATTGTGCTTGCAACTGCTGTTGTAGTAAGTGTTCCAATGGCATTGGTTGCTCCTCCTAAATTTAGTGTATGAGTTAAAGTGCTCATATCAAGAATCCCTGCGCCACTGAGATTCCCGGTTATATTTAGTGTTTTTACACCAACACCATTAAAGGATAATGTTCCATCTATCTGAGCATTTCCAGTAATAGTATGAGTCCAAGCTCCTGTACCAAGATTCAAAGTTCCTCCCGATACATTCAAATTGTTGTTGACGGTTGAAACTCCTTGAAAGGTTTTTATGCCGCTAACACTAATGGTTAGGTTTCGATAGTTTATACTTGTAAAAACCTGCTGATCTCCTGCACGATTATAGTTAACGGTACTTCCAGATGCGGCTGTTGTAGTAAATGTAGTAATTGCATTATTCGTACCTCCCAGATTTAAGGTATGCGCTATACCCGCTCCTATCATGCTAATGGTTCCTGAGCCGCTTAGGTTACCTAAAACATCAACTGTTTTTAAAGTACCCCCAAAATCTAGTGTGCTTGTATTTACCGTTAAATCGTTATTTACCGTAATATTTCCCTGTAAAGTCTTTGTGCCTCCAACGGATATTGTAAGATTTCTGTAATTTGGACTAGCAAAAACAGTTTGAGCACCAGCGCTATTATAGTTAATTGTACTTGCAACTGCCGCAGTGGTAAGTGTTCCAATTGCATTCGTTGCACCCCCGAGGTTTAAGGTGTGGGTTTGACTTCCTGAGCTCATATCGATTGTGCCATTACCCGATAGGTTCCCTGTAACTGTTATAACTTGAGCAGCAGCATTGGTGAAAGCTAGTGTAGAATTGTTTACAGCAAGGGTTCCCCCAACAGCAATGGCTGCATTTGGTAACGTTTTAATTCCACCCGTTGCCGTGGCTAGGTTGAAGTATGCGTAGTTGCCAATATTTTGTGCTCCAGCACCATTGTAGCTAATTGTACCTGATGTTGGTGCAGCAGCACCACCTCCTGCAGTACTCGTAATTGTTCCACCAGTGATAGTTCCTCCAATATTTACAATTCCTGTATTACTAAAAAGGATATAATTTCTTAAATTACTTCCTGCCATGGTAATGTCGCCAGATATGGTTGCACTACCGGTTGATATTGACAGGTAACAATCACGAGTATCACCACCTCCATCGGTCATGCTTATGGATGCAGTTGTAAATGCTCCTGCAGCAACATCAATGAATTTATTTATAGCATTGGTTCCAGAACCGTTAATAGTTGTAGCCCCTGTTACTGTTAAAGAGTTTGCTCCCGAAAATACTATCGAAGAGTTATTTGCTCCAGTATTTATTGTTAGGGTTCCAATCACATTGGCCGGCGATACATTCAAGGTAACGTTAGTGTTGTTTAAAATGGTTACAGCTCCAGCTCCAGCTAATTGCCCTGGATAGTCTGTTGAGGTTGCTCCAACCCATGTTCCTGCGGATACACATCGTTGCCAGTTTGCAACAGTATTCCAGTTCCATGCACCCGTTGCGTTAGTCTGATAATCCCCAACAGCTTGACCAAACGATACCGAAGAAAAAGCAATTAAAGCTATAGCTAATAGCACAGCATGCTTAATATTCGATGTTAATCCCGAAATATTTATCATTTCCTTTGAACGACTAAATATCCTCCTATGGATATTTTCAAAGAAAAATAGTTTGCTACGAACCTTAAGATTGTTCATATGTATATTTTTAATTTTTTCTTAAACAGGTATACCCGGAATGGTTAATTCTTTAAACATTAAACAACAAAACAATATGACATATTTAACCTTTAAATAAAAGCAACAACCAAACCAATAATATTAACTCGCTTTTATTTAGGTAGATACAAATACTTACACACGTATTAATCCCCATTCTGTCCGCTTTTGGGCATTATTCGTGTAGTTTCAAACCTATAACAACAGCAAATATAACCTGATGTTTCTAGTATTTGCACTATTTAATGTAAGTTTTGATTATGTACGCTTTAACGTTTACTAAAGTTACAATGATTTGGTTGAACTAACTTTATGATTGACTAGTTGATTTTTTATAAAACCAAAATCACTTGAAAAGGAAAACTAAAAATCTACCGTAATGAAAATCTCATAAAAAAAGTTCAATATGGGTTGGTATAAAATAAAAACCCCGAAAAAAAATCGGGGTTTTTATAATAATTTTGGTTGTGTATTTATCTTAAAGAGAAGGTAATTGGAAAGTTAACTCTAACTCGAACTGGTGAGCCGTTAATTTTACCTGGATTCCAGCTTGGTGAGAGTTCTAGTACTCTTATCGCTTCTTTACTAAGTTCAGGATCGACTGACCTTTGTATTAGAATATTTGAAATACTCCCGTTTTTTTCAACAACAAACTGTAGGTAAACCTTGCCTTGTGTATTTGTCTCTATACACGATTGTGGGTAAACAATTTGTTTTGCAATCCAACTTCTAAACTCATTATCGCCGCCACTTCCAAAGAAAGGTTTTTCTGTGACGCTAAATGGTTCGTTAATGGTATTGTTTTCAGGTTCTACTTCTATTCTAGTCTTTTCGGGTATATAATTAAAAGAGCTATCATTTTTTGGTAAATCATTTATGTCAGAAATAGTTAAAATTTGATTCTCTTGTTCAGGCGACATCGTATCAACTACTACGGGTGCAACATAAGTTAAAGGTTTAATTTTTACCTCTGGCTTTTCTGGCTCAGGATTATTAACTGGAAGAATTATCTTTTCAATAACTATGACTTTTGGGTCATCCTTCGGTGTGTCGATATGAATTGGTTTTCCTTGTTCAATAATAAATGGTGTTATAACCGATGCGCTGATAAAAAAAACGCTGACGAGCATTGACCACATTAATGCGGCATTGTAGTTTTTCCTTATAGTATATGCACCATACTCCTTGTTCCTGTTTTCAAAAACCAGATCATTGAACGAAGGAACTACTTCTTTTTTTTCGTCTTGTGTTTTCATGGCGTTTGGTTTTAAGGGTTGTTTATAATATTATACGTTAAAAACAATGAATAAGTATAAAAAAACGCGTCTATTTTTCGTCAACTTCATTTTTTTTCTATCTTTGAACCCTTGCAATTACTAAGGTGTTGTGTGTTGTTATAAAATGGGGGTATAGCTCAGTTGGCTAGAGCGCTTGCATGGCATGCAAGAGGTCGTCGGTTCGATTCCGACTATCTCCACTGAATAAGCGGGAATAGCTCAGTTGGTAGAGCATCAGCTTCCCAAGCTGAGGGTCGCGAGTTCGAGTCTCGTTTCCCGCTCGCTGAAGAAATAGGTCAATAAATACTGTTGACCTATTTTTTTGTCAATATATCAATGAGAACTTTTTATCATTTAATCACAAAATCAACTCTTCAAAGAACTTCACTTTACTTTAGGTGGTCTCTTTTACTATTAGATACTTTTTCGAACCCTTTTCCATAAATAATTGAACCTTTCTCTGTTTGTTATGCCTTGAAGTGAAATAATTAGTATAAAAAATTGATACTAAATTAGGCTTATATCTAGGTGTTTAATTTATTGCTAAAGGATTATAAGAAAAAGGGATGGCTTAAAACCATCTTTTAACGTTTAAAAAAATTATCTTGCATTGATAATCATTTAAATGCAGCGTAAGAGGGTTTATAGTATTGGCGTTGCCTTCATCTTTATTGCTACTCTATTCTCACCAACTTCCTACTTAGTTTTAGGAAGAGCTGAAAAGGGGAAGGTGACAGAGATTGTTTTTGAGCAGGATGGGGTTTCAATATTTCCTACATCATCCTATCCCAAAGTTCAGTTTGAATACCAAAATAATGAGTACGGTATTCTTGGTGAGGAAAACGAGGCACTGCTTGTTGGGGATAATGTAAAAGTGATATTTTATCAATGGAATCCAAAGGCTGCAAAGATTTACACTTTTTGGGGATTGTTTATCGATACTATCATTCAACTGCCGCTTGGATTGCTTATCTGGTGGGCATTTTTTAAAAGTTTTCCGAAGATGTTCGAATCAAATTCACCCCAGTAGACACATTAGGTCACATAGATTTTTTAGGCAAGGTTATGAGCGTTGAAATATACGTTATTATTTTTTTGTGTCTTTGTGCCTTTGTGGCAAAAAGTACTCTTCATCCTGATTCGCAAAATGCTTAATCAGCCCAATAACTGTGAGGTCAATAAGTATATTCTCTGCATCAATCCTCGATATAAATGCAAGTCGGCTATACTGCCCAACGGTAATTTTAGGATTTGTTTTGAAATAATCGAAAAGAGCATTCTCCTTCTCCGATAGCACCATCCTAATCGATTTCCGATGCCTCTCGGCTTTCCAAATCTTTAGTTGAATTGCTGATGCCACAATATTCTCATCGTTTACCCGAATAAAGGCCTTGTATTCGCCATTCTTATCGGGAGCTTTAACGGGCTTGTGCTTGATTGGATTTACTATAACCTCGAGAATTGTCTTGCCATTGATATTCCATTTTGTGACTTTAAATGGTATTTCAGGTTTGCTGTACATTTGGGCAGCGGCCTCAATCATATAATACTCCTCCTCGGTGTCGATTCCTACAATGGAGCCATTATCCTTGACCCCAATTAGCAATGTTCCTCCAAGAGTATTTGCGAAGGCTACCAACGAACGTGCAATCTTCTTCGAATCGGTGATTGAGTGCTTAAAATCGAGCGTTTGGTGTTCGCCCTGCTTTATAAGATTGATAATATGCTTGCTCACTACTCACTTAAGGTTGGGTCAACAACCCTTCCCATAAAAAGGATTGTGCCGGTTGGTGTCTCTTTGATTAAAAATAGGAATGGTCTATTTGCAATAAACGATTGCACACGATGAACAGATTTAGTTGCAACTACAACAGCTGTTGCAGCAGCAGCCTCAGTTCCTTGCTCGTTAACATCAATGAAAGCCTTATGATAAACATCCGAAATTTTTAAATTGTTTTTGGTAGTCATTCCAGTAAAATCAGCATCATCGGAAAAGGGTTGTGGCATACCCATCGTTGTAAGCAGCTGCTTTAGCTCATAACCATTGGATAATTTGAATTTTGGAATCGATATTGTAACCTCCTGCTTGCCCAGCTCCCTTTGGATATCAGCAAGTAAATCGTTTGTAAACATTTTAGTAATATCTTCCAAAGAATTATTTGAGTTGGGAAGTATAACTACCATCGAAAAGTTATTCCCAGCATAGGGGAGTTCTAGGGCCTTAAGTTTTGAATCCTCATAGTAACTGAATTCACTCTTAACACTCATCATTGAGCATTTTATGGATTTCAGTGGAGTAATAAAAAAATCCCTATCGCTCGTTAAATCCTTTTTGAACATGACTTTCCAATCTCCCTTAAAATATATGGCATTGGTAAGTACAAGCCTTGTCAGTGTATTAAGCGAATTTGGGGGTAGGAGGTCTTTAATCTTTTCGTTGGTGGTTTTGAGGATATTCGCATTAATCGAAAGCCTACTTTCTTCAAATTTATTGATGAAGTCCATAGGCTTTATTGCCGCCATATAGGCCGTTGTCATCAATTTAGGGTATGTTTTTGTTAGAGGGTAGTTTTTCTCTGCCCATAGGTTATTGACGATTTTAAGCTGGACTGCTCCTGACTTAGAATTTATCTGCTTTATGGTATTGCCTAGTTGAATATGAAACTTGTCATTATTAGCAGTAAAATGAAATACCTGTGCAATCTGCTCCTGTGTAACTCCCTTCGCTCCTGCGTAGGTCATAGCCATTGCTGTGCTTAGGCTGTATGGCGAGAAAAAGATATTCCCTTTCTCTTGGTTAGCAATCTGTTTATAGAAATCAATTGCGAACTGATTATTACTCAAATTTTGAGCATTGCCTTGTGCAATTGATAGGGAAAATAAGGCAATTAAAATATTTATTCTCATTGCGCTTTATTTTTAGTAATTATTCACCACTGAGACACAGAGAACACAAAGGTATGTTTTGTTCATCACAGAATAAAAACATTGTTAAGCACTTTTATATTCTACAAAATCAAATACATTTTTTGAGTAATCATCAAGACTGAAAAAAATCTAAGCATTTGTTATCTTTTATTCTCTGTGTCCTCCGTGTCTCCGTGGTTTTTATTTATTTTGATTACTGCAGAATTGATTGTTACATTTAAGTTTACTACGAAGTTAGCAATTACTTTTTAACCATTTCCTTTGTTGAAAGTAACCCGCATGCAGCTTGAATATCTTGGCCCCTTGATGCTCTAACGGTGGTGAAAACCCCTTTTGCTGTAAGGGCATTTCGAAACTCAATAATCCTCGCATCGGGAGTCCCGTTAAGTGGTGTACCTGGTATTGCATGAAAACGAATCAGGTTAACCCTGCATTTCAATCCTCCAAGGAGTTTGACCATCTCCTTGATATGCCTATCGGTATCGTTAATCCCATCGAACATAATGTACTCGAACGATACGCGCTGCTGTCTGCCAAGATCTGCCTTTTTAATCTCTGTTATTACCTTCTGAATTGGGTAAACATTCTGAATAGGCATCATCTGACGTCTTTCATCATCGAATGGGTTATGGAGGCTTATTGCCAAGTGGCAATTACTTTTTTCTAAGAAAGTCTGCATTGCAGGAATAATTCCGATGGATGAAACGGTTACCCGTTTTGGGCTCCAAGCATATCCCCATTCGGAGGTAATAATTTCGAGGCTCGATAATACGTTGTCGATATTATCAAATGGCTCGCCCATGCCCATGTATACAAGGTTTGATACATTACGGAATTCTGAAATGCTTCTAAGTTGATTTAAAATTTCGTTAGTTGTAAGATTTGCCTGAAAGCCCTGTTTGCCTGTCATACAGAAAAGACAACCCATTTTGCAGCCCGCCTGAGTTGAAACGCAAAGCGTTGCACGGTCGGTTTCGGGTAGATATGCAGCTTCTATAAAATTATTGGTTCCAGTTTTAAATAGATATTTCTTAGTGCCATCAATCGATTCCATTACCTTCATCGAAGGGGTTAAGCCAATGATGTATTTTTGCTTCAGCTGTTCTCTTGATTTCAGCGAAAGGTTGGTCATCTCATCAATGCTGTCGATATCTTTCTTGTATAGCCACTCCGTAATCTGCTTTGCAGCAAAATTAGGCAAACCCTCCTCCTTAACGATTGCAGATATTTCGCTCAACGTTAGTCCGTATAACGATATCTTCTCTTTTATATCTTGGCTCATGGTGTGGTTTTAAAAGTATATCTCCGAAATAATATTGCCGTACGGAATCCCTTTTGAGATGAGGATATCTCTAACTTCAACTACCATCTCGGCAACTCCACAAAGGTAATACTTTTTGCTAGGGTTTACAGGGTTTTCTGTCAGGTACTTGGTAACCCGCCCATTGAAGAACTTGGGTGAGTTTAAACCTGAACAGCACTGAGTATAGTTGTCTTTAAGCTTTTCTCTAAGGATGTCCTCGAAGTAGAAATATTCAGGGGTTCTAATTCCATGAATAAAGGTTGGGTTCGTTCCCTTTCCAGATTTAATCATTGAGATAAATGGTGCAATCCCTGTTCCTGTTGATATACAAACTGGTGAATCGGAGTATTCTGTGAAAGTTCCGAATGGATTTGTGACTAATATCTTATCCCCTTTTCTTAATATTGAAAGCATGGGGGTAAGCTTACCATCCAATTTTTCGGTGTAGAGGATTTCAATATACTCATCATTTTCGCCGCTGGCAATGCTATAAAGGCGAGGTTCTATATCTGTTTTTACTCCTAACCCAACTACTTGACCAGCCTTAAAGCTAAAGTTCCTCTTAAATCTCAATATAAAGGCATCTTGTGCTAAATTGATATTATCAATAACAACGGTTTCAACATATTTCAAATCATTCCAAGTGTTCATAAAGCAATAATTGTTTTCTAGCCTAGAAACTTAAAAGGAGAGAAAAGGTTCAAACGATTACTTCTTACTTAACCAAAGTTTTGGTAGTATAGATTTTCTTATTTATTGAGAGTTTAATAACAAAGATTTCTTGTTTCTGACCTAAGTAGGTTCTAAAAACTGAAGCATTTCCAATTTTTTCCTTTTTTATCAGCGAACCGTTTAAGGAATAGATTTCAACATAGCTGTTGGAGTTCAACGGTAAGGATTTTAAGAATGAGATAATTACATATCCTTTATCAGAATAAACAGAAATTCCATCATCCCTCAACATATCAACATATGAAAAATTGTTATATGTAGTAAAATTCCAGAAAGTTTTTGAATTTATTCCATAGGGTTGATTCTTGGAGTTCTTTAATGCTGTATTATCAATTAGAACATAGTATTGGGTATTGCTTTCAAAATTACTGTTTGGATCTATAGTTATTTTTTTAGTTCCACTACCTGAAACACCTGTTGAAGAAATATTGATCAATTCGAAATCAGAATCATCCAAACCTCTTTTAATTCTTACAAAACCTGTATTAGCGAACATTTCCTCATTGAATGTAATTGCTAGTTTTGCTGATAATGGTACTTTAAGCGTATCGTCAAATGGGGTTAGTAATTGTTAAATAATAAATGATACAGTTTAAGGGTATATTGTATAATTCCATTCACC
>JANYLA010000092.1 GCA_025361485.1 Bacteroidales bacterium | reverse complement strand
GATGCAATTGATGGAAATGGTCAGGAAGATCTTTTTTATGGTTACGATAATGATGATGTAATTACCCCAGTTGCTACCAATACATATCTAAAAGCCTTTTTAGATGTATCAAGAGCTGTAGGAAATACAATTCTTGTTACTGATTATTGTTCAACGCATTCTAAAATGGACAATTCTTATAGTCAGAACAATTTAAAAAACTATGTTTCGTTTGCGGCTGATCATCGAGAATTGGACAACATTCCTACTTACCCAAATCCTCGGTATTATGAGAACTCTCAGTTAATTGCTGATTTAGCAGACATTAAGAATTTTCTTTATTTAATCAACCCTTCAAACTATGATACCAAAATAGATTTTATCAATGCGGTTACAGCAACAAATTACGATTTGCTGATAATGGATCTATTTTTTAACGATGGTACTGCATTCACTTCCACAGAGATTAATCAGCTTAAAAATAAGGCCAACGGTGGCAAGCGATTGGTTATATCATACATGTCAATAGGGGAAGCGGAAAATTATCGTTACTACTGGGAATCGAGTTGGAATAGTAACAAACCAAAGTGGATGGATTCGGAGAATCCCGACTGGGCAGGGAACTATAAGGTTTGGTACTGGGAAAAGGATTGGCAGGATATCATTTATGGAAACGATACTTCGTATCTGAAGAAAATACTAGATGCCAATTTTGATGGTGTTTACCTCGATATCATTGATGCGTTTGAATACTACGAATAGTTTAAAACCTTTAATGTAATTATCAGTATCCCTTTCTTTTGGCTTTTTGAAATTGTTTTCCTGTTTCTTAAAAATAACAGAATTAAAGAAAAGTTCTATCTTTGAAAGTTCTAACTGGGTGGTGGTTTTAATTCTTGGTTATTATTTTTTTGCTGAAGAGCAATGATATTTCATTGGTTAAAACCATATGATTTAATATGGATGAGGTATGAACGAAACACTGAATTACAATAGGACGAAGGAATTTTTTGAGTACTATCAGAAAATGATCAACGGCTCTAAAATGCATGAGGACACCGAAATTACACCTGATAACGTTTATCAGGAGGCGCATAAGGAGAATCGGGATCTGCTGCTTGAGATAATGAAAAAATGCCATTTGCCAGGTAGTGATATTCTTGGTGTTGAGAATGTTATCAAACTTGACAAATTGGTTCAACAAGGAAAATCGTGCCTTATTCTATCTGAGCACACTTCAAATCTAGATGTACCTAGCCTTTTTGCTCGTTTTTACGATCATGAAAATGAATCTCTTAAGGATATTTTTGAGCGTTTTATTTTTATTGCAGGAACAAAACTAAACGCTCAACCCATGGTGAAACTTTTCACCGAAATGTTTTCGAGGGTTGTAGTTTACGCCATCAGGTCGTTAAACGAAATCAAGAATGACGATGAGCGAAGAGAAGAGGTGGAGCTTGCCAATCGGATTAACCTTAAATCAACTCGAAAAATTGGTGAGCTAAGAAATAAAGGTTTTATCTTTTTTCTTTATGCAAGCGGAACGAGATATAGGCCTTGGGCGCCCGAAACCAAAAAAGGGATTGCCGCAATTCATAGCTACCTAAATTCATTCGATTACATCTGTTGTGTTTCTGTTAGTGGAAATAATATGCCTCCCGAAGAGCATGAGGATATGACCAAGGAGGCCATTTGCGACGATGTTATCATATTCAATTTTGGCGAAGTAATGGATTCGAGGGAATATCTGAAAAAGGTTGTAGAATCGCAGGAATGTATTGCTGTCAACGATTGCGAAGGGAAAGAACGGATAAAGCAATTTGTTGCCGACTCAATTATGGAAAGAATTGATTTGCTTCATGTGGAGGGCGATAAATATCGAAATAGTATTATTTACTAACATATCAATTGTTTTTTTACTCAATATTTTTATCAAAATTGAATGAATAGCTTATCTAAAATGAATTAACTTTCATTTGGATTTGAACTATTTATAGGTTGCTATGTTGCACGCTCATTGAATTATATTATATGAATGAATTTGATATAAAGGCAACAGGTTGGGATGATAACCCGATGCACTGGAATCGATCAAGAGCAATTGCTGATGAAATGCAACGAATGATCCCTTTATCTACAAGCATGAAAGCGCTTGAGTTTGGTGCAGGAACAGGGATTTTAAGCTTTATGCTAAAAGAGCATCTTCGTGAGATTACTTTAATGGATAATTCCATTGAGATGGTCAAAATAATAAAAGATAAAATTGAAAAGACAGGCGTTTCAAATCTAAATACAATTTATTTCGACCTTGAGAAAAATGATTACTTAGAAGGTAAATTTGATCTGATTTTTACACAGATGGCCATTCACCATGTAATCGATATTGAAAGCATTATTAGCCGATTTAAAAAAATGCTTAACCCGAATGGGTTTTTGGCAATTGCCGATTTGTATGAAGAGGACGGATCGTTTCACGGTGAAGGATTTGTTGGTCATAATGGATTTGATGTTGATGAGCTTACAAAGGTGCTTGCAAAGTATGGCTTTGACGAATTTGCTCACAAGGAATGCTTTGTTGTAAATCGCGAAATGGCCAATGGAGAAAAAAAACCGTTTCCTGTGTTCTTGCTAGTCGCAAAACGAGAATAGATTGCTCTGATGCTTTAATAATCGAATTGAAAATAGTTAACACAATAAATATTTATCAATGGAAGTAACTTTTGACGGCGGCAAGATGATTACGGTGCATATTAATGGTCATCAAATCAGAACTGACCAACCTGTAATGGGTGGAGGAACAAATACGGCTCCATCGCCTTTTGAACTATTCCTAGCATCAATTGGAACGTGTGCTGGGATTTATGTTAAAGGGTTTTGCGATCAGCGCGGAATACCTGCTGATAACATTAAAATCCTGCAATCAGTTGAATACGATCGGACAACAGGTTTGCCTACAGATATTAAAATTGATATTCAACTTCCAGTTGATTTTCCTGAGATGTACAAGGAGGCAGTTATTAAAGTGGCAGATCTTTGCAAGGTGAAAAAGACCATTGCAAATCCGCCTGTGTTTAGCGTTATTACATCAACCCATTAATTTAAATTTAGCAAACCCATTTTTATTGGTAGGTTGGATTGAAATAACTAGTGTCCGATAATTTTTTTAGAGTTGCTAAAACCCTTAATTCTATTGCGTTCCTATCGGGACTTAAAAAACTAGGGGTTGCTTTATCTTCTACCAATATTGAGTCCCTAACGGGACTGTCCCGTAGGGACATAATTATTTTTGTCGGACAGTAGTGATAAAACATTAAAAAGATTATTGAATAAGAGGTGTTAAGGATCTCTCAGAATATTCTATAAATGAGTAAATATTTTATTCTTTGGAAACGAGTTCGCTCTCAAGCCCTAAAATTTGGGCTTGATTGGTTTATTCTTGCCATTATAGGTATGATAATTCTTGCCTCTATTTGGCCAAGAGTTGGTATTCAAAACGGCACATTCTCGCTAAAAAGTATTGCCGGTTACGGTGTTTCTCTGATATTTTTCTTTTATGGTCTTCGATTAAGTCCTCAGAAATTACGTGAAGGACTTAGCAATTGGCGATTGCATACGGTAGTCCAGCTATCAACTTTTTTACTTTTTCCAGTATTGCTGCTTATTTTAATGAGGATATTTGGAACTAAAGGAAATGAACTGTTTTGGTTGGGAGCGTTCTACGTTGCCGCTTTACCATCTACGGTATCATCTTCGGTTGTAATGGTTTCGATTGCCGGCGGAAATATCCCTGCTGCTATTTTCAATGCTAGCATATCAGCGTTAATTGGCGTTTTTATTACTCCATTGTGGATGGGAATTGTTCTTGCTACAAGCTCGCAGGGATTTGATTTAACCGATGTTGTAATCAAACTGATAATTCAAGTTTTAGTACCTGTATCTTTAGGCATTATTCTGCATTTTAAGTTTGGGGTTTTTGCTGATAAACATCGCAAAAAGATGCGTTACTTCGACCAATGCGTTATTCTTTTAATCATTTTTACTGCATTCTGTGAGTCGTTTGCTAAGAATATGTTTAGCGAGCATAGTGTTTTTGATATCCTGATACTCGGATTATGTATGATTGCACTTTTCTTTTTCGTTTATGGTATTATCTCTGTAATTAGCAAGTTTATGCACTTTAATCGAGAGGATAATATCACAGCTGTTTTCTGTGGTTCTAAGAAATCGCTTGTTCATGGAACCGTTATGTCGAAGGTGCTTTTCCCAAATGCTGCTGCCGCAGGCATTATTCTTTTACCCTTGATGATATACCATGCTTTACAGCTAATGGCTGCGAGTATCATTGCACAAAGTATGGCGAGAAAAGAGGGATTGAAAGGCGAGGGGGAATAATCTACTTATCGAGTTCGAGCAACCATTGCAAGTTGATTACTAATAAAAAAGGCAGTTCACGGGCTGCCTTTTTAAATTGCTAATATTCGGGTTATTGTATCTTTAATGATACTGTAATTAGAATAGCCAGTGTGAACGATCCTTCTTACCTTCGGTGCTGAATTCGAATTTCAACAATATCTCATGGGTTCCTTTCGAAGACGCCCGGAGTTTGCTGAATGTTAAGTCGTAGGTGTAACCTAAATGCCATTTGTTATTGAGCTGAATTTGAGTAAGGAATCCGATTGCATCTCCAGAACGGAACATCATCCCAAACCAGACAGTATTTTTTAAAAGAAAATTGGCATTGATGTCGAACGAAAAAGGAGCGCTTTCAACATACTTCGCCATCATCGAAGGCTTAAAGATTAAGTTTTTATTGAGAAAAAACACGTAACCAGCAACGAGAAAGTAGTGTCGTTTCTCTCCGCCCGCGGTCGTGCTATTAACATATTTATGATTTAATATCTTTGGAGACGAAATCCCTACATAGTATATGTTACTATAAAGGAATGCACCAACGCCAAAGTTGGGAGTAATTTTCCCACTGATATTATTGGCGAATTGAGGATCACCTGCACTTGATAAACCGTCCAAATTTGCTGAAAAAGCTCGAAACCCAGCTTTCAACCCTAAGCCTAATTTTAAACTTTCTGTTACCTTTAAAAAGTAGGCATAGTCAATGTAAACGTTATTTGTTTTTTCGGGTCCTATTTTATCATAAACGTACGTCAAGCCAGCACCGCAATTAAATTTTTCAATTGGGATATCCGCGTTAAGCGAGTGTGATTTGGGTGCTCCATCCATGCCTACCCACTGGTAACGGTTGATATTAATCACCGAAGCAAATTCATTATGGCCAACAGCACCTGGATTTACGTTTGAAAGGTTGAACATGTAATGCGTAAATATTGGATCCTGTTGAGCAAAAAGCCCTAGGCTTAATAGCATGAAGATTGCCCCGAAATAAACTCTTATTAATTTTGCTTTCATTACTTTCCGTTTCAATTCTTATTCTTAGTGATGATTTTAATACTTTATGTAAACGTAACCTTTGAGCGTTTTTCCCTTTACATTTAATATGTAGAAATAGGTTCCTACAGGTAGTTTACCATTTGATGAATCTGACCGACCATCCCATTCGTTATTATAATGTTTCTTGCTATAAACTCGGGAACCCCAACGGTTGTATACAAATAATTCGTTATCAGGATAGTTTTCTATACCATTAATAGTAAATGTATCGCTTATGCCATCACCATCGGGAGAAAACCCTTTGGGAACAATAACGTCATCCAGATTTGTATATCCATTTATAGTAATAACTAGCTTTGCACTGCTGTTACCACCTTTCCCATCGGTTACAATATAAGTAAGGGTATCGGTTAGTGATTCACCGTTATTGAGTGATTTAACATCTTCATTATTGACATCAAGGGTATACGTGTAATTACCTTGAGCATCACAAGCTAATGTTCCAAAACTACCTGCGATTAATGCAATGCTTGATGAACCGTTTATTTCTGAAACGGTGAGTACATCATTATCCAAATCAGTATCATTATCAAGGATATTCCCAGTAACATCAATTTCGCCTTCGTTGATGCTGTTTACATCATTAACCGCAACAGGTGAATTATTATTAATATTGGTTACCTCAACAAATTGATCTGTTAGTAGATCGAAATTGTCATCCGAACTACCATCAACAATGCTTAATGTAACGTTATAGGTTTGAATACCATCATCTTCAAGGTCGTTAACTCCCGTTACGGTTACCTGCTGTGGAATATTCCAGTTTGCGACAGTAAATGTAAGATTTGCAGGGCTTACAGTACCTTCGGTTATATCCTCAGAGGTTACGCTAATAACCACATCAGTGTTTGGTTGTGCATTAAGTACTGCAGTAAAGTTATCGGAAGTTAAGGCTTCAGATGTTGCTGCTGTTGTTTTACTTAACGTGAATCCTGCAACATCATTATCGGTGTTGGTAATTGCTACCTTTTGATCAGCAACCCAGTCGAAATCATCATCGGATAAAGCATCATCAACATGAGCTGTAACATCGTAAGCAACCGAACCATCAATAATAAAATCATTTATTCCGGTTACAGTTACATTCTGAGCAGTATTCCAATTACTTGAAGTAAATGTTATAGATGCTGGACTAATCGTTCCCTCCGTTAAATCACCAGATGTGAAATTAATTACCACGTTACTTGAAGGAGCCCTTGTTAGTGTAACTGATATTGAAGCTGTTGTTCCGCTTTCATCTGTAGTAGTAGTCAACGGGGTAAAATTGAATCCAGGAATTGGACTAGATGTAACGACCATTGTAACTGTTGCAATATCATAATCTCCATCAACATCTGTGACCTTATAATCAAAGACATCAGTACCCTCAAACCCGGTTAAAGGAGTATAAGTTATTGTATTATCTGAGTTAACGACTACAGTTCCAGCTATTATCTGATTTAATAGTTCAACTTTAATTCCTCCATCCTCTAAACCTAAGTCGTTGCTTAGAATATCAAACGTACCAGCTGTGTTGACCTTAGTAAAGAGTTTGTCATCAATTACATTGGGTACCGAGTTATTTACTTTTACATTGATAGTTACTGTTGCAGTTGAGCACTCATTATCAATATCGCAGATTTGATAAATAAAGCTATCGGTACCTATATAGTCGGTACTTGGTGAATAAGAAACTGTTTTATCGGTATTCACAACGACAGTTCCATGGCTAGGATTACTAGATACTGATAAAACTAAACCACCGTCGTCTAATCCCGTATCATTAGCCAGAACATCAACAATCACATCAGTGTTAACTTTAGTTCCGCGTGAATCGTCATTTGCAACAGGAACACTATTCGCTTTTGGATTTACAGTTATATAAACTCTTGCGATGCCATAATCACCCTGTGCATCAATAACCATATAATCAAAGCTATCAGATCCAACAAAATTGGCTGATGGTGTATATGTAACTGTAAAGTTTGAATTCACAACAACGGCTCCAAATTTTGGAGAGTTGTAAATTGTAACCTCGTCGATACCATCATCAAGATTCGAATCGTTTGCTAAAATATTTATAGTAACTGCTTTTCCCTCAGTAGTTGTAGCATTATCATCAACAGCAACTGGTACATGGTTGGTTACGCCATCTGGAAGAACCGTAATTGTAACATTGGCGTTATCAGAGTCACCATCCTTATCGGTCACTGTATATCCAAATATTGAAACGCCTGAAAATCCTGTAACGGGGGTAAACGTTATGGTATTATTACCATTTACAATGGCTGTTCCTTCGCCAACGGCTGGTGTAGTAGTTAACGTTACCACTATGCCTCCATCCTCAAGGCCAGTATCATTGACTAGTACATCTACAATAACTGGGGTTTCGTAATTTGTTCCCCTACGATCATCATTAGCAACTGGGATGTAGTTCGGTTTATCGGTTACTGTAAGATTTACAGTTGCAATTGCCTTATCACCGTGTACATCTTCAACCCAATACTGGAAGTTGTCACTACCAATAAACATATTGGATGGAGTATAAGTTATCGTTCGGTTAGCATTTACAAGGGCTGTACCATGTGTTGGGTTGGTGAAGACTAGTAGTGCTCCAAAGCCATCATCAAGACCGCTATCGTTAGCCAAAACATTGATATCAACTGGTGTGTTTATCAACGTTGTTGCGTTATCGTTTACAGCTACAGGAATATGGTTGGTCACACCATCAGGAAGAACGGTTATTGTTACAGTTGCACTACCCGAGTCGCCATCCTTATCCTTTACTGTATATCCAAATATTGCTGTGCCTGAAAATCCTGCTGCTGGTGTAAATGTGATTGTATTATCACCATTCACTAAGGCAGAACCCTCTCCAATAACCGGAGGCGTAGATAAACTTACAACTATTCCTCCATCCTCAAGTCCAGTATCATTGACCAGAACATCTACCATTACTGCGGTTTGGTATTCTGTTCCACGGCTGTCGTTATTGGCTACAGGGATATAATTCGGTTTATCTGTTACAGTAATGGTTACCGTTGCAATATCATAATCGCCATGAACATCTTCAACCCAGTACTGGAAACTATCACCCCCAATGAATAAATTAGATGGTGTATAAGTGATGGTGCGATTAGCATTCACAATGACTGTTCCATGCAATGGTGATTTATGTATTAGCAGGTCACCAAAACCATCCTCTAGCCCAGAATCGTTGGCAAGGACATTAATATCAACTGCTTTATTCACTATTGTAGTTGCCGCGTCATCAACCGCTACAGGGATATGGTTGGTTATCCCATTAGGGAGAACAGTTATTGTTACAGTTGCACTTCCTGAATCACTATCCTTATCCTTAACGGTATACCCAAAGACAGCTATGCCTGAGAATCCTGCTGCTGGTGTAAATGTGATTGTATTATTTCCATTCACTACAGCAGAACCTTCTCCTATTATCGGAGGTGTGGATAAATTTACTACAATTCCACCATCCTCTAAGCCAGTATCATTTACCAGAACATCGACGATTACCGCGGTTTGATATTCAGTCCCACGGCGATCGTTATTGGCTATAGGGATATAGTTCGGTTTGTCAGTTACTGTAATAGTTACAGTAGCAATATCGAAATCACCATGAATATCTTCAACCCAGTATTGGAAACTATCGTTCCCTTCAAATAGGTTCGATGGTGTGTACGTGATGGTGCGGTTGGCATTTACAACAGCTGTTCCATGTAATGGAGTTGCATGGATTAGTAAACCGCCAAAACCATCCTCAAGTCCAGTATCGTTGGCAAGGACATTAATTACTACAGCAGTATTCATAATTGTTGTTACTGCATCATCCATCGCTACTGGTGTATGGTTTATTACCCCATTGGGAAGTACTGTTACTGTTGCCGTAGCTGTAGCTCGATCATTATCGTTATCGCTAACTTGATAGCCAAATGTTTCGATACCAGAAAATCCACTGTTTGGAGTATAAGTAACAGTAAAATCTCCATTAACCACAACATTTCCATTAACAGGATCAGATGATATTATTACACTCTTAACTCCATCTTCCAAACCTGTGTCATTTATAAGTACATTGATTATAACAGGTGTATTATAATTTGTTGCACACCTATCGGCATTGGCTACTGGCAAGTAATTTGGTTTTGCAGTTATCGTAATGCTAACAGTAGCAATATCGTAATCTCCATCAACATCTTCTATAAGATATTGGAATGAATCATTACCTATATAACCTGTTGCAGGTGTGTATTTTATTGTTCTATCTGGATTTACAATAAGTGTACCATGCGAAGCATTTACATAGATAGATAATTTTCCAAAACCATCGTCCAAACCTATATCATTGGCCAAAACGCTAATATCAATTGGAGTATTAATAATCGTCTCTGCATTATCATTATTAGCTTTAGGAACGGTATTGATTTCTCGAACATTGATTGTAACAATAGCAATGCTATTATCCCCATTTAAATCTGTTAGTTTATATTTAAATGTAGCAATTCCTATAAAGTTGAGAGCAGGAGTAAAAGTTATGGTATTGTCTGGATTTCTAACTGCAGTTCCCTTCAAGGCATCAGGGGCTTCATCGATAGATACAACGATACCACCATCTTCCATTCCATAATCGTTAAAGAGTACATCTACTGTAACAGGTGTGTTTTTGCTAGTTCCACGAGCATCTGCAACAGCAATTGGCAAATCATTAACCCCAGTTACTGTTATTGTTACTGTAGCTTCATCGCAGGCAGGAGCTCCATTACAAACCTTATATATGAAAGTATCATCACCATTAAATAATCCGTTGGGGTGATATGTAATGGTATTATTTGCATTAATTATTAGCGATCCATAACTAGGCTGTTGAGAAATTGAAATGGATAAACCACCCTTATCTAAACCTTTGTCATTCGCTAACACATCTATATTAACATCCGTGTCTTCGTTCGTAGTTGCAATATCATCAGTAGCACGAGGAGTAGCATCATCAAAATTTGTAACAGATGCATCCTGAACGGTTAGTCCATTGTACAAAACATCTGTACTTACCGTATTTGCTAAGTTGATTGTATAAGCAACATCTCCATCATTTGCAAGGTCGTCAACTCCAGTAACAGTGATTATTTTTGGAGTGCTCCAATCCGCAGAAGTAAATGTAAGATTTGCAGGTGATACTGTGCCTTCTGTTAAATCGCTAGAAGTAATACCAATAGTAACATTAGCAGTTGGTTGGCTATTTAATACTACGGTGAAAGTTGCTGTTCCTCCAGCTTCAGTTGTTGTAAGTCCTTCAAATGAGAATACAGTGACTCCAGGGCTATCGTTATCGCTATTTACTACTGTAATATCATCCGGGTCGATTCCATTATAGTTATCATCTGTGCTCACAGATGCTGCAAGGAGAATATAATAAGTTTGGTTTCCATCAGCTACAGCATCATCAATTCCTGTAATCGTTACTGTTTGAGGAGTATTCCAGTTAGCAGAAGTAAATGTTAGATTTACTGGTATTATAGTTCCTTCAGTTATATCGCTTGAACTAATATCAATAGAAACATTAGCGACAGGCTGACTTTTTAATTTAACTGTGAATGTTGCGGTGGTGCCGTCCTCACTTGTACTTCCTGATACAGCAGAAACAATTATACCTGCCACATCATTATCGATGCTTGTTACAGTAACATCCGATGCGTTTTTGTTTTTATAGTTATCATCAAGGCTCGTTGCGGGATCGGTTACTATTGAAAATGCTATATCACCATCATCAATGAAATTATCAACAGGTGTAACTGATACCGCTTGGGCTGTGTTCCAATTTAGAGAGGTAAAAGTTATGCTTGTAGGAAGAACAGTTCCCTTTAAGGTATTATTAGAGCTAATCCCTATGGTAACATTTTGAGTGGGTTCACTATTTAAAACTACTGTAAATGTTTTTGCTGAGCCTTCTTCGTTAATTGTAAGATTTAATGGGCTTATGGTTATCTCTGCAACATCATCATCCTGATTTGTGATAGACACATTTTGAGCATCCAGATTGTTATATAAAAGATCTGCACTTGTTGCTGGATTAGTAAAGATGTTATAAGCAATATCTCCATCGTCTACAAAATCATTCACTCCGGTTACCGTTACAGTTTGAGTAGTATTCCAATTTGAAGCAGTAAATGTTAGACTTGCAGGAGATACTGTTCCTTCATTAGTATTGCTTGAATTGAGGCCAATGCTAACATTTGCCGTTGGTTGACTGTTTAAGCGAACAGTGAATGTTACGGTTGTCCCCGATTCTTTTGTATATAACCCAGCCGTAGGAGTAACAGTGATGCCTGTAACATCATCGTCGGTATTGGTAACTGAAACATCCGAAGCATTCATATTATTATATATGCCGTCGGTACTTGATGCCGCCGCAGTTACAATGGTATAAGCAATATTGCCATCGTCTATAAAATCATTCACACCAGTCACAGTTACTGATTGAGCAGAATTCCAGTTTGCAGCTGTAAATGTTAGTGTTGCAGGGGATACTGTTCCTTCCGCAGTATTACTTGAACTGAGACCAATGGTAACATTGGCCGTTGGTTGGCTGGTCAGTATAACAGTAAATGTTGCAATACCACCCGCTTCGGTAGTTGTTAAACCACTTGTTGGTGTAACCGTAATGCCAGCTACATCATCATCGGTGTTAATAACCGAAACGTCTAATGGATTGATACCATTATATTTTGTATCGGTACTTGTAGCTGCATTAGTAGTAATAGTATAAGCGATATTGCCATCATCGATATTATCGTTTAACCCTGTTATGGTAATAGTCTGTGGTGTTGACCAGTTTACTGTTGAGAAAGTAACACTTGCTGGAGATACAGAGCCTTCAGTCGCATCATTTGAGCTAATAGCGATACTAACACTTGCAGTTGGCTGTGTATTTAAACGAACTGTAAATGTCGAAGTTCCACCAATTTCAGTTGTAGTTAGACCGCTTGTAGGGGTTACCGTAATGCCAGCAATATCATCATCAGTATTGGTTACCGACACATCGGATGGATTGATTATATTGTATTTACTATCAGTGCTAGTAGCCTGTGCAGTGATAATTGAATAAGTTATATTGTCATCATCAATATTGTCATTCACACCAGTAATGGTAACCGTTTGAGCAGTATTCCAATTTGCAGTAGTAAATATTAGACTTGCTGGTGATACTGTTCCTTCAGTTGTGTTGCTTGATGTAAGGCCGATAGTAACGTTGGCGGTTGGTTGCGTATTTAAACGTACGGTAAATGTTGCTGTTCCTCCTGCCTCTGTTGTTGTTAGTCCACTTGTTGGAGTGACTGTAATACCTGCCACGTCATCATCGGTATTGGTAACCGATACATCGGATGGATTGATAACATTGTACTTATTATCAGTACTGGTAGCCAGTGCAGTAATAATCGAGTAGGCGATATTGTCATCATCAATATTGTCGTTCACACCAGTTATGGTGACAGTTTGAGCAGTATTCCAATTTGCAGCTGTAAATATTAGGCTTGCTGGTGATACAGTACCTTCTAATGTATTGCTTGAGGTGAGTCCTATAGTAACGTTGGCTGTTGGTTGACTAGTTAGTACAACAGTAAATGTTGCTGTTCCTCCTGCCTCTGTTGTTGTTAGACCACTTGTTGGAGACACTGTAATACCGGCTACATCATTATCAATATTAGTAACCGATACATCCGATGGGTTGATAACATTATACTTACCATCAGTACTGGTTGCAAGTGCAGTAATAATTGAATAGGCTATGTTATCATCATCAATATTGTCATTCACGCCAGTAATGGTAACCGTTTGTGCAGTATTCCAATTTGCTGATGTAAAAGTGATACTTGCTGGTGATACAGTACCTTCTAATGTATTGCTTGAGGTAAGACCAATGGTTACGTTAGCAGTTGGTTGGCTGGTTAACACAACAGTAAAAGTTGCGGTTCCACCTACTTCGGTTGTTGTTAGACCACTTGTGGGAGTTACGGTAATACCAGCTACATCATCATCAATATTGGTTACTGTAACATCCGATGGATTTATTCCATTATAATTTACATCAGTGCTTGTAGAGCTCGATGTTTGAATGGTATATGTTATATCTCCATCATCCACATCATCATTAACGCCAGTAATTGTTATCGTTTTAGCTGCCCAGTTTGCGTTTGTAAAAGTTACACTTGATGGGTTTACTGTTCCTTCTGTTAGATCTAATGATGTAATTGATATGGTTACATCCGCAGTTGGTTGTGTATTTAAAGCTATTGTAAATGTATTACTACCACCCTCGTTAGTTGTAAGACTAGTAGGTGATACAGTAATTCCTGCAACATCGTTATCAGCATTAGTAACCGAAACATCTGATACTGAGAGACCATTATATAATGGGTATGTGCTTGTTGCAGTTGTGATTATGGTATAAGTAATATTGCCATCAGCGATAGCATCATCAATACCAGTTACTGTTACAAGCTGAGATACATTCCAGTTTGCTGAAGTAAATATTACGCTTGTTTTATCGATGCTCCCTTCTGTAGCATCTACTCCTGTAAAGCTAATAGTTACATTAGCCAACGGTTGCGAGGTAAGAACCAAACTAAATGATCCTGTTCCGCCTGCTTCTGTTGTACCAACAGATGTAGGAGTAATTGTAACTCCAGCTGCATCATTATCGGTATTTGTTGCCGATACAACTGTACTTGATAAAGCGCTATATTTAAGATCTCCTGAATTTACAGATACAGTAACATTATAGCTAATATTACCATCAACAACATAATCATCAACCCCAGTAACAGTAACTGTCTGAGTTATATTCCAATTGCCTGCTGTAAAAGTTAATGTATTTGGTGATACAGTTCCTTCGTTAATATTATTTGAACTAATTCCAATAGTTATTGCTGATGCAGGTTGAGTATTCAATCGAACAGTAAATGTTTCACTTCCACCAGATTCACTTGTAGTTACGCTAGCCTTCGAAACTGTTAATCCTGCAGTGTCATCATCGGTATTGGTTACCGAAACATCAAAAGGATTGATTACATTATACTTACTATCAGCACTTGTAGCCTGTGCTGTTATTATGGAATAGGTTATATTATCATCATCAATATTGTCATTCACGCCAGTAATGGTAACTGTTTGAGCAGTATTCCAATTTGAAGCAGTAAACGTTAGACTTGCAGGAGATACTGTTCCTTCAGCTGTATTGCTTGAACTGAGACCAATTGTAACATTTGCTGTTGGTTGGGTGGATAGCACAATAGTGAAAGTTGCCGTTCCGCCAGCCTCTGTGGTAGTCAGACCACTTGTTGGAGTTACTGTAATACCTGCAACATCATTATCGATATTGGTAACCGAAACGTCTGATGGATTGATAACATTATATTTGCTATCAGTGCTGGTTGCTTGTGCAGTAATAATTGAATAGACTATATTGTCATCATCGATATTGTCATTCACTCCAGTTATGGTGACAGTCTGAGCCGTATTCCAATTTGCAGTTGTAAATACTAGGCTTGCAGGGGATACTGTTCCTTCTGCAGTATTGTTTGAGTTTAGACCAATGGTAACGTTGGCTGTTGGTTGACTCGTTAGCACTATTGTAAAGGTTGCTGTTCCGCCAGCCTCGGTTGTTGTGAGCCCGCTTGTAGGGTTAACTGTTATGCCTGCAACATCATCATCAGTATTGGTTACTGAAACATCTGAAACTACCAAATTATTAAAGTTAGAATCATCAGTACTGTTTGTTGCTGAGGTGATTATTGAATAGTTCTGGTTGTCATCATCAATATTATCGTTCACCCCAGTTATCGTAATTGTTTGAGCAGTGCTCCAATTTGCTGATGTAAAGGTGATGCTTGACGGAGAAACTGTTCCCTCTGTAAGATCGTTTGAACTGATCCCTATGGTAACATTTGCTGAAGGCTGACATGCTAATACAACGGTAAATGTTGCAGTACCTCCAATTTCAGTTGTTGTTAATCCGCTTGTGGGAGTAACCGTTACACTAGCAACATCATTATCGGTATTAATAACAGTAACATCAGTAGCATTCATTCCATTATAGTTTGCATCAGCGCTTGATGCCGCAGCAGTATTAATGGTATAGCTGATATTGCCGTCAATGATATTATCATTAACTCCAGTAACCGTTATGGTTTGAGGTGTGCTATAGTTTACTGAAGTAAATGTTATGTTTGCAGTTGAAATTATACCCTCGGTTAAATCGCTCGAATTTAATGCTATACTAACATTACCTGTAGGTTGTGTATTTAGATTGATTGTGAATGTAGCCGTACCACCTGCCTCAGTGGTATTTCCGCTAATAGCTGAAACTGTAATTCCAGGAGTGTTAACATGAATTATACCTGGATTTGTTAATGCAATCTCGCAATTTCCATTATCGGCTTTAATTGTAAAAGTATTATCACCAATTGATAAATAGGTACTCAATACAGTAATAGGAAGATTAGCATTTGCACCTGTTGCCGTAGCAACTAAATTAGTGCCTTGATATACATTATAAATGATACCACTCTGAGCATTACTTATAGTAATTGTTCCATTTTTTCCCGGATCAACGGTACTTCCAGAAACGGCTAAACCTGAATTGGGTGAGTTTATTACAGTAATTGTAAACTGTGGAGAGGTATTTGTACAACCATCTTTACTTACATAAAGAGTATAATTATTAGCTGCATCGGTTAATGCAGCGCTTGGTATTGAAAATATTTTTGAAGTAGAAACTTCCGATGCTCCTTTTTTCCAACTATAGCTTGCATTCACTTCAGTTGCACTAATTGAAAGGTTTTCTCCAACACAAACGTTCACATCACCGCTATAAGTAGTTAAGGGTGATACAGAAACAGTAAAATTCCTTGTTGATGTACATCCAGCCTTAACAACAGTAAGTGACCATGGTCCAACATTAACGCTACCTGCAGCTTGCTGAACACTTTGAGCAGTTGATTTTACTACTCCATTATACTTCCAAGAGTATGATGTGGCACCTGTTTCTTGTGCAATTAGATATAATTGAGCGCTTGTGCAAACAGTGGTATCTCCAGAGAATTGTAAATCGGGGCCTACGTAAACAGTAAATTCTTCTATGGATTGACTAAGCCCATCATCGGCCATGACATAAATAATTGCCATCCCTGATTTATTCGCAACAGGGGTAATTTTAACGGTTCTATTTATACCTGTGCCACCAATTGTAATTCCACTATTGGGTACAAACGTAGGATCAGCAGAGAATCCAGTAAGGATAACTGTATTAATATCTTCATCATCGCCAATAGTAAATGGGATATTTCCAGTTGGAACATTAGTACACAAAGTTTGGTCTGGTATATCAGAAATTACAGGAGGTGTATTGATAATTAAATAGACCTTTTCCTGATTATTTGACCAACTTGTTCCATTGTTTGCTTTCCACTCGAAGTTTTCTTTTCCATACCAAGTCGATGAAGCAGGTGTATAGGTTAAATTTGGGAGGTTTGCCGCAGTAATTATTTGGTTAACTGTAACATTTACACCAGATAATTTAAGAGTCCCATTGGTAGGTCGTGTTCGTACCTGAATACTGCTTAAAGCATAATCGCGAGGATCAAAGAATTTGTAGGTAAAATCAGCAGCAGTAAAGATTAGATTTGTATTTTTTGGGCCTTCTTTATATATATCTCCAACCCAAGGCGCTAAACCATCGACGCATTTGGTTGCACTTTCTTCAACCTTCAAGCCAATACTCGAATAACCCAAATCAAGGGCATTAAACCAAGTGTTAAGAGTATTTAAATTACCATTATGAGGTGTTGTTTGAAGATTACGCCAAGACCATATTCGGGGAACATCTTTCTCAACAACCAATTGCTTGCGTTGAGTTTCATCCATTAATCCAGTCGGATCGCCCCATGTAGTAATCTGTGAATCGTCCCAATAAATGGTTGTTTTCAATTTGTTAAAGGGTCGAATAGACGAGGTTGTTATACCATCCATTTGTTCCACATCGTATAGTGGGAAGTGAGCTGGGCCACGTCCTAAGAATGTTGCTGAAGCGTTATAATTACCAACGGCCACTTCTGCTCCAGCATCGTTTTTAAAATTCCAAATAACATAGTTTAAACCCTTTTTCATGTTTCGGTAAATAACCCTATCGCTTCCTCCTGTAGAATATTCACCATCTTTATCGATATCAATAAGTATAGCAGTAAATCCATCGATACTCGCTTCTATTTTAAAAATGGTAACGTCTTCAAAGACGCAAGAAGCCATATTCTTTTCCATTACTACTTGGCTGATATCAAGTGGTAAGTACAATGGATTTCGGTTATAATTATAATCCATAAATAAGGTATCTTCGGTCCAAACCTGAACTTTTGGTGGAGAAAGTTTTGTATTTGGCCAAACCAATCTATCGGGGTCATTGAAGAACACTCTGTATTCTGAAATATCAACGCCTGTAGTTTGGTCACCATTTAAACTTTGGGTGCGCTTAATATAGTTCTGTTCTGTATATGTAGTTACTCCATATGAGTTTACAACGAAGGTAAAAGAGTAAGGATACATTTTAAAGTTTACCTTGTTGATAAACTCATCAGAGGTAAATACATAAAAATGAGCATTAACAGGATAAGCATCAAATGCTGTATTAGTAAATGTCCATCCTCTGGACCATAATCGACCTGCTGAGTTGTTGGGGTTCCCAGCGTTGCTTACAACATTATTCGAAGAATTGGTTACTGTAACATCAAAATACTCAAGGGCGAAACGATCAAAGTTGGTGCTGTTTTCAGTAAATTCAATATAATAATCCCCCGTTTCAGCAGCTGTGAAATTTAGAGGATTATAACCACCTGATATTGTTGTTCCATTTAATATAGCACCATTGGGTCCAGTTACTGCTTTAGTATATGTATCGATTAACCCAGCTGCAGTTGTAAGAGTACTAATGGTAGTTTCGGTATAAACTATTGCCCCACTTGGACTTTTTACTCGAAATCTTACTCTGGCGGTATTTGTCAATACATCAGTTGAATACGCTATGGTATTCATTTTCATTCCAAAGAACATTTTCTCACCAGCTTTCAGCCGAATGTTTATCCGTTCTTTTTCAGTACAACCGTACAAACCAAAATTATTCCCTGTAAAAACTTTGAATTCAAGCCATAATCGGTCATTCGAGTTTGGCATTAATTGTTTGGTACCCTCCTGGGCAATAACATCAATATTGATAACGATAAAACCAATAAGGGTTATAAAAATTGAAAGCGTTTTAATTGATAGTTGTTTCAGAGCTCTCATGGGTGTTTCTTTATTATAATTAGTAATTAATAGTAAACTTTATGTAAATGCTTATGTCGGAATGGTATATCAAATTCATAACTCAATATAAAATATTGTCTAGCATTGAATATGGATGAATTTGGTGTTCGATAATGAGTTTCTTGAAAATGGAATTAAACTCATATGAGTATCCGCAAAGATGCCTAAACAGAATTTACGAAAGGACTCTTTCAGGTCTAACGACTCTGAAAGGTCATTATTCCCTAGAAATATTCTAACAGAGTTCGAAGAACCTGTCAGAGTAATTTCTGGGTATTCAGCGGAATAGTTACGATAACGGATATTCATTTAAACTTAAATTTAAGGGTTTTCTTAATAAAACTCAACTTTTCTCTCATATTATTGATAATGTTATCATTTGCCTTAGCTATTAGCTGATTTGATTAGACTAAAAAAGAATAAATAATATAGGAAAAATTTTGAAGCGTGAAATTACAAGTATTTATCTAAAAATTACATATTGCTTCGCAAATTATTAATTTTGAAATACTTTAGTGAGAATATCTTTAATAAATCCCCTGTTTTTAATAAAGAATAAAGTCGTCCTAACTTAAAAGTAGGAAAATATCTATATTTAATAAAAATTGCTATTGATTCATGAAAGAAATAGTGATTAATGGTAGCAACTCAAGCGTAAGATAATGAAGATATTATTTTGAATACTCTTTATTTAGTGGACTTAGGTTATATTTTGTTGTAAGAAATCAATTTGTTTTTTATAAACTATCCAATATCAAAGTTAACATAAATCCTGTTTGCATAAGATTGGTGGTAATAAAAGGGGTTCGTAAATCCTGAAATCGTTTTTTGCCGAATAATCCATTGGCAATAATAATCAAGACGATTATTGATATTCCTAGGATTGCAAAGCCTGATACCTTATGATGTGTAATTCCAAATAAAGGAATCATTACCGATGCAATACAGCTTGCAATCATCCATAAATAGGATATTAGGACAATCTTTTCGGTAGTTGATTTTTGAGTGATTGATGCTAAACCAGCGTACTCATACTCCTTTCCATACTTGCTTATAAGCAAGAAAAAATGGGGTATCTGCCAAAGAAACATGTAGAACCCAATAAAGTAATCTGCTGCGCTGGGAGTTTGATTTGTTGCGGCTAATACACCCATGAAGTATGGGATAATACCGGTTATTGTTCCAGCAAATACAGCCCAAACGCTAATCTTTTTTAACGGTGTGTAAACTAAATTATACCATATTGCATTGAATAATCCCAGTGCTGCACAAGCAGGATTAGCGAAAATCAATAAAACTAATATTCCTGAAACTATAAATATTGAAGCCCAAATACTTGCCTGCAAAACAGCCATTCTTCCTGATGGTATTGGTCTGTTTTTAGTTCGAGGCATTAATGCATCCGTTTTACGCTCGATAATATGGTTGATTGTTGATGCGCCTGCTGCCATCAGAAAAACACCTAGTAATGCAAGAAATAGGGTTGAGTCCACAACCCCTTTAGAAATAACATAGCCGGCTAATGTGGTAAATGTTATTGATGCGGAAATTATCAGCTTGGTGAGCGAGAAGATGTCTTTTATGTATTGATTAAAGAAAAGGCTCTGAGAGCCTTTATTTTGGTTGTTTCGATTGTTTTTCAAAGTAAACAATAATAGATTTTAAATCATCCTCTTTAATTACAGTGCTGTATGCTCTCATCATCCCTGGTTTAAAACCTTTAACTACCTGTTTATCGGGTGCCATAATTGATTCTTTTATATAGTTTGAATCTGCAACAACAGTTTTTTCCTCGCCGTTCTCAATTACTACACGTTTTGAACCAAATAATCCTTTAAAACTTGGACCAACCAAGGGTGAGCCATCCAACGAATGACATCCTGTACATGCATTATTCTGCATTACTGCAAGGCCTGCATTTTCGAGCATTTCTGGCGATTTTTCAGCTAGCCATTTTTGATATTCCTCATCGCTTACAACTCTAATTTTTGCCTCCATAAACGAATGCCT
>JANYLA010000083.1 GCA_025361485.1 Bacteroidales bacterium | reverse complement strand
TCCTCAGTTTGCCAAGATGTATATTCCTCCCAAGAGTTCTTGGAAAATGTAATTCGCATCATTCTTCAATAAGTTTGTTTCGAACTACTTTCCCTTCCTTCATTTGTTTTATTGACTCATAAAGCCTATCTGCATTTGCTTTTGAGTTCAACAAGTGAAGCGTTTCCATGATAGAGTTGTATTCATCTAACGACATCATAACTGCACCTTTACCAACTCCTCTCTTAATAATCAGCGTTTCATTGTTGTTCTCAACATTATCTAAGAATCTCTTGAGACCAATTCTGAATTCTGTAAAATTTGCGGCCATCATAATCAATCGTCTTTAAGTTATTTATTCGGTACAAATATAAGTACTTAAATAGTAACCTGCAAGGAAGTCGTTTGTATTCTTTAAAAAAACATGAAGCATAACTTAGTTATATAACCACCTTTACTAATTTAATATGCCAAAAACAGCAGTATATACTTACTTTCAGGTGTAGTGTTCTGATATCTAAATTAACAATAAGCGTTAAACAAAATTAATTTAAACATATGTTTTTCAACCTAAAACATAATTGGGTATTCAATATGGAATCCCTTTCCTCCGCTTATAAACTTGTCAACTTATAAACTTGTCCGCTTATTAACTTAACAACTCCCCATCCACAATCCCAACCCGTTTCAGCACAGCAGCCTTGCGGTTTTGACCGTTAATAATCACTTCGAGAGGTTCATCAAACCTAACATGGCGAACTAGCTCATCCTTGTAAATTAGAGGTGCTTGATTTAAATAGTTATAATCCAAATAACCTTGGTCGATGTATGGATTAACGGTTATGTAGCCAACCCTGAATGAAGTTAGATTTTGGAAAAAGTGAGTGCCCTGACTTGGGTCGATGCGGTAGTTCTCCTGCCCTGCCTCAACGATTAGCCTTGCACCTGATATCTGCGACCATTTTACAGGTATACCAAGCCATTTATCGGTTGAGCCCCATCGGCCGGGACCAATAAGAATATAAGGTCTACCTTCCTGTACCAATTTCTGATTTATTGAATCGACAATCAGTGCAATTTCGCAGGTACGAGCCTTATCGAACGCCTCGGGGATAATGTAAACAACATCGTATATATCCTGAACCTTGCCATTCCCTAAGGAAGATTCGGAGAAGAGGACTAAATCCTCCTTTTTAAGATTATCGATATCAATATTAACTAGCTCTCGGTTCTGAACAATTGGTCGTATTTGTAAAAAGCTGAATAGCTTAGGTTGACCTGCAGGGGTGTTTAAGTTTACGGCAAACTCAATCTCAACTGGGGTATTCATCTCCTGTTCGCCAAGTTTTAATAAGGTGTTCAAAATTTCAGCAAGTGGAAATTGAGCATGTTTTAAAATCCCCGAAAACGAAACAATTGGTAATCCGGTTCCATTGTAGCCTTCACGAATTTGCTGATTATCGTGGTCGAAGGTGGAGGCAAGTAGTGCTAAAGTTCCATCGGCATACGCATCACGAACATCTAGTTCAAGCAAATTAATGCCATCGTCGGTGGAAGGAACAAAGCTCGATGCCCTTAAATCGAGGGCGAGGAACGTTTTCTGAGTCTCGCTCAAAGCCATCTCAGGAACTGAAAGTTGAAATAACTTCTTCGGATATTTTGGCGAGAAACGTAAACTAGGTCTTCCCTCAACAACATGCTTTCCTAAGCCGAGGGCAACACTCGCAATACCATCCGATGGTTTTTCGGGCTCAATGGGGTAGAAATTAAGTGACCGCGCCACCCCTGAAATAGTTGGATAAAACTTATGGCCATAGGCTGAGCCAACAACCTCCTGAAGAACAATAGCCATGCGCTCCTCATCAATTACATTCTGGGTTGCCTGCATATAAGCCTTGCTCTCTTTATAATAAACCGATGCGTAAACGCATTTTATGGCCTGTCCGAGGATATCTAACATCTGATGCTCATTATCATGCAGATTAGGAACCATGTAGGTTGAGTAGATGCCTGCAAATGGCTGATAGTGTGAATCCTCCAGCAGACTCGATGACCTTACGGCAATTGGATTGCGTGCCACCGAAATAAATGAGAATAAATCTTTATGCACTCTTGAGGGAATACAAGCATTTAAGAAGTTCCGAAGAATCTCCTCGTTGCTGATATCCGACATGGCGATGGGATACAGATTATTTACCTCCATAAACTCATCGAATACATCGGTGCTGAGGACAACTGTTCGAGGAATGGTAAGCGTAATCCCCTCAAACTTATGCATAAGGTAATTTCGTTTTAGCACTGAATCGATAAAAGCTAATCCACGACCCTTTCCGCCCATCGAACCATCGCCAATACGCGAGAAAATTTGATACTCATCATACTTTTCGCGATAAAACTTGGCAATAATACCACGTCCTTTGCTCTGCCTGTACCTATCGATGGTATCGAAGATAAACCGTCGAATCTCATCGAAATTATTGAAATCCTCGGGGGTAAAGTATTTGAAAATTTCAGCAATCGGAAAAAGCGCTCTGGCCGTAAGCCATTTGGAGATATGATTTCGACGAATGTGATACTCAAGTGACGATTCAGGAACTTGAAAAATCAAATCCTGTAACGATTTCAGGTCAGTTGCACGAAAAATTTCATTACCGGTATCGGGGTCAACAAAAATAAAATCGCCAAAGGCAAGGTACTTTACAACAAAATCGCGAAGTTCAAGCGAGAGGGTTTTTGAGTACTTATGCAAGAATCCAACCTTTAACTGCTTGGCAATTAACTGGTTATTTATATCCGACGATTGCAACAGGATAGGTAAAAAGACGTTGTCGGCTTTAATCTTTTCGATAAGTTTAACCCCTGCACGTTGCTCCATTTTACCATTGGATGGATAACTCATATCCGTTATCACACCTAAAAGGTTATTCTTGTACTTATCGTACATTTCAACGGCTTGGTCGTAGTTTTCGGCAAGGAGAATTTTGGGCTGTCCACGTAAGCGCATCATCTTTTGATGCTCGTTCAGCCCTTCGGCCATAAACTCCTTGCTTTGGGTGTAGATTATTCGGTAAAGTAATGGCAAGTATGCAGAATAGAATCGCACTGAATCCTCAACTAACAGAATTACCTGAACACCAACCTCATTAACATCCTGCTCAACGTTTTGGCTATCCTCTATCAACTTAATAATGGCAAGCATGATATGCGCGTTCCCTAACCAAGCAAAAACATAATCAACAGCCCATAAATCAACCTTACTCAATTTCAATGAGACTTCACGCGAGAAAGGAGTAAGAACAACGATTGGCTTATTGGGGTACAAATCTTTTATCTTTTTGGCCAACGAAAAGGTATCCATCCCCTCCACGTTAATCATAGATATGACGAGGTCGATGGATTGCTTTTTCAAAACAGTAAAAGCCTCCTCAGCAGATTTAGCCTGATAGAAAACTGGTGGATAACGAAGATTTAGCGAAACATACTCGTTAAAGATTTGCTCCTCAATACGACCATCCTCCTCCAGCATGAAAGCATCGTACTTGCTGCAGATAAGCAGAACACTTTTAATCTGCTTTTTCATCAACATATCGAATGCCGTTTCGGCAAAGTAGTACTTGCCTGCTTTTAGCTCGTTGGTTTTATTCTCCATGGCAATTTCGATTACGTTTTTACTTTAACCACTAAGGTGTTCACCAAGTATTCATAATTTATCTTTGTGTTCTTTGTGAATACCCTTTGTGCTCTTTGTGGTTTAATTTTTACTACTCAATACTCGCTACAATCAACCGCTGTCGCCCATCCATTCTTACAACCATCGGTTTTGGAAGATGAATATGCTTAAAGAATTTGGTTTCTGTTTCAACAGTGTAGCTATTCAAAACATCCCATGCAATTTTGGCTTTTAAATCGCCATCCTGAACAGAGCAATAGCCTACGTTCATTGATATAACATTATGGAAGAAATGTGAACCGTAGGATGCATCTAACGGGAAATCGTCGAAGCTAGTTTCGACAATAATCTTCGCTTGCGATATTTGCGGCCAAGTTACGGGTATGCCAATCCACCTATCGCGGCTGCCCCACCGACCCGGGCCAATAAGCAAGCAACGACGATTCAATTCAATCAATTTACTATTGATTGTATTCAACTCCAACGCCATTTCGCAGGTCATTGATTTATCGAACGATTCACGCTTGATATAAACAACATCCTCAACATTATTCAATAAACCATTCCCCATCCCATTCTTCGATAGGAGTATAACCTTACTCATATCTATTGTATCGAGGTCAACTTTGTAATCATGAGTATTCCCAAGCATCGGTTTAATTTGAAGCAAATAGAAGGATGATTTATAGTTCGCATCCCGATTCAAATCGACAGCAAACTCAATCTCACAGGCTACACCCAATGCCTCCTTAACAACATCGAGCACTACCTGAATAGTTTGAGCCAAAGGGATATAGTTATATTTAAGAATATTTGCATAATTTACAACTCTTGGCCCCGACTGGCTTAGCCCCGGCGTAAAAGCATTGTTTTCGGGATTATAAACCGAGACACAGTGCTTTAATGTTCCATGCTGCTCCGACTCATACATTTGGAGCCGTGCAAGCCCAGCCTCATCACCTTCGAGCAGGTCGATATTATGCTTCGACATATCCACAGCAAAGAAATCAACCTGAGAATTCTTAATCAAATCAGCATTTGAGTAGTTGATTATTGTTGGGTATTTTGGACAAAACCGATAGGCCCGCTCGCCCTCAACAACGTATTTTCCTAAACCAACGGCAACATTGGCAAAGCCATCCTCGGGTTGAATATGGCCAAACGGATAATAGTTATAAGACTGTGCAACACCACTTATATGCGGATAGTAATAATTCCCAAAATTATTCCCAACCACCTCCTGAATGACAACCGCCATGCGCTCATCTTCAATCTTATAGTTGATTGCCTTGATGTAACCCCTTGCAGTATCTGAGAATACGGATGCGTATACAAGTTTAATTGCATCCATAACCTGTTTCAATCGAACATATTTTTCAGGATGATTATTTGGTACAATGTAAGTCTCGAAAATTCCTGCGAATGGCTGCATAATTGAATCCTCTAGCAATCCCGATGAGCGAACGGCTAACGGACGGTGGTAAATTTGCAATAGCCTATCGAGCCTTATCTTAAGTTGGTCCGATAATTCTCCTTCAAGAAAATGCTTTTGAATCTCCAAATAACTTTTAGACGCAAAAACCTTCTCGTACAAATTATTTCGCATCATAAAGCACTCGTACTCATTGGTTCCTATTATCGATGTACGAGGTGTTCGCAGGTTGATATTAGGTGTGTACTGCGAAATATCAAATGTATAAATAAGGGTGTTGATAAAAGACAAGCCACGTCCTTTCCCTCCAAATGAGCCCTCCGCTAAACTTACAATATTGCTCTCATCCACCTCCCACTCCGTATCAAACCCAACAATTTTCCCTCTACGTTTCTCTTGTCGATACTTCTTAAGCGTGCTTAGTAGATATTCACGAATATCCTCTGGACCTGAGAAATCTTCAATTGTTGAAGGGTGAATTATCTTTGCAACTTGAATTTCGCCACGGGCAGCCAACCACATAGAAAAGTGATTCTTCTGCGAATGATATAAAAGGCAATCGTCTGGGATGCTCCTTAATGCACGCTCAAACTCCTCCATGGTTGATGCAATAGATATAGGACTTCCGCTTGAATCCCTGAATACAAAATCGCCGAAACCGAGGAAATTACTTAAGAAATTCCTGATTTCTTGCATTAGGCTCTCCGAGTTCTTATTGATAAAGGACACCTTTAGTTTAAATGCTGTCTGTTCCTTGGTTTGTTCATAGGATTGTATGATAACAGGAAGGCTTGGTAGTTCTTTCCGAACATGCTCCACAAGCTGAACGCCTGCGCTATCATCCAAAACATTATTCTTATAAAATTTAATATCGGAGATTAAGCAGAGCATGAAATTCTTATAGCGAGTAAATAGGTCGATTGCCTCTTCGTACGAACCGGCAAGAATTATCTTTGGTCGAATTCTAATTCGAAGCACCTTATATAAATCATCGGTACTCACATCCTCAATGGCACGCTTAGTCTGTTCAAGAACGCTGCTATATAATAATGGGAGATAACGTGAATAGTATTTTGGTGAATCCTCAACAAGCAGAATCACACGAGTTAAGGCAATTCTTGTATCATTTTCAATGTTCACCCTATCCTCAAGCAGCTTTATCATTGTGAAGAAAACCTTTGGGTCGCCATTCCATACAAATACCTTATCGATACTAGCAATGGAAACAGGATTCTTCTCCATCTCGTTTACAATGATGCTGTTGTTGACCAATAGATATAGGGGAATATAGCTATACTCGCTCTTAATCTTTTTGCTCATCTCAAGGGGTGTGGTTGTATCGGCCCCCATCATGATGATAATCATGTTGAAATACTTCTCATCGAGCTTTTCGAGCGCTTCATCGAGATTTGACACCCCCGTGATTCGAGGTACAGTTGAAAGGCTTAACTTTGAGTACTCACCAAGAATGTTATCTGTTAATCTATCCTCCTTCTCTATACTATAAGCATCGTAAAGAGTTGAAATTAGAAGAATCTCTTTAACCTTAAAGGGCATTAAATCGTGGTAGATATCCCTATCGATATTATGCTGATTGATGAATTGTTGAAGCAACTGCTTACTAGCTGTAGGTTCTCCCTCAGGCTTACGTTTATGCGCAACTTTAACCTCCTTAATAATATCTTTTCCCTTGATGCCGTTTAAATATCCGGTTAAGATATTGGTGATATTATTGATAAGGTCGCGCTCCTCCTTTAAGAAAGGACCCTCATATTCGGTTGGAAACTCTTTAGTATAGTACACCTCAATGAAACCAAAATCGCCATCAATGGTTTCGAATTCCTGCTTTTGACACCATGGAGTAATTCTAAATCCTGATGTTTGAAACTCAAACTGTCCATACTTAATATGAACAATGGTATGTTCAGGAAACTGCCATGCATCAGGCAGTATCAGGCACAACTGGTGCAGTGTATCCTGAATTGACTTCCCCTCCTTGGTAATAGCAATCGCTTGGTTGATTGCAGCTAACTCCTTAAGCCTTTCCTTATTCTGGGCTAGAAGCTTGTAAAAATCCTCGGGATTCGCATCAGGTTTTTGAGTCATAGCAGTAGATGTTGAGATAAAACATCAATAGAATTCATTTCGAGGTACATGGTAAATCTCCAAAGCACACTTCAAAACGTTTCAAGTTAATCCCATTTTTTATCATCATCAACCTAAAAAATGAGTTTAAGTAAAACTCGGAGATAGTTTACGTATATCGCCTAATATGCCCTTCGGTATATAACTGTATTTTAATTAGTTTCAATAATTTAATTGATTTTTGCAATACCTTTCAACTGCAATTAATAAAACAACACTCACTAATTAACAATACAATTCTTAACTAAAACACTGCATTATGAAAAACGAAGCTATTGAGCAAAAAGTTAACAAGTTCATGGCCACTATCGTGGCTAAAAATCCATCGGAACTTGAATTTCATCAAGCCGTAAGGGAAGTTATTGAGAGTATTATTCCTTTTATGGAAGAACATCCAATTTACTATAGTGAAAGAATTCTTGAGAGAATTACTGAACCTGAAAGAGTTTTAATGTTTAGGGTTCCTTGGATTGATGACAAAGGTGAAATCCAAGTAAACAGAGGTTTTCGTATCGAAATGAATAGCGCTATTGGTCCATATAAAGGTGGTCTAAGATTCCACCCAACCGTTAACCTTGGCATTTTGAAATTCTTAGCTTTTGAGCAAGTTTTTAAAAACAGCTTAACAACCCTTCCTATGGGCGGTGGTAAAGGTGGTTCAGACTTTGACCCAAAAGGAAAATCAGATAAAGAGGTAATGCGTTTCTGTCAAAGCTTTATGACAGAGCTTTGCCGTCACATTGGTCCAGATACCGACGTTCCTGCTGGTGATATAGGAGTTGGTGGTCGTGAGATTGGTTACATGTTTGGTCAGTACAAACGTATCCGCAACGAGTTTACAGGCGTTCTAACAGGTAAAGGTAGACTTTGGGGTGGTTCATTAATTCGTCCTGAGGCAACTGGTTATGGCAACGTATATTTTGCACAGGAAATGCTAAAAACTCGTGGCGAGAGTTTCAAGGGTAAAGTGGTTACTGTTTCTGGTTCAGGAAACGTTGCTCAGTACACCGTTGAAAAAGTAAATGAATTTGGTGGAAAATGCGTAACTCTTTCAGATTCTGAAGGATTTATCTATGATGCAAAAGGAATTGATGCTGAGAAGCTAAAATTCGTTATGTATCTAAAGAACGAAAAACGCGGACGTATTAAAGAGTATGCCGATAAATTTGGTTGCGATTATTTCCCAAATGAGCGTCCATGGGGTATTAAGTGCGATGTTGCTTTACCAAGTGCAACACAAAATGAAATCAATGGTGAAGAGGCTAAGATTCTTGTTAAGAACGGTTGCTACTGCGTTTCAGAAGGAGCAAATATGCCATCGACTCCTGAGGCTGTTGAGGTTTACATCAAGAATAAGATTTTATTCGGTCCAGGTAAAGCGGCTAATGCTGGTGGTGTTGCAACATCTGGTCTTGAAATGTCACAGAACTCACTTCGTTTATCGTGGACACGCGAAGAGGTTGATGCTCGCTTACATCAAATCATGAAAGATATTCATGAAACCTGTAAAAAATATGGTACAAAAGAGGATGGTTATATCAACTACGTTGATGGAGCAAACGTTGGTGGTTTCGTTAAAGTAGCTAACTCAATGATTGACCAAGGAGCTGTTTAGTTATATAAGTTTTAGTAGAATCTGTTGGGCTGCTCACCACAGCCCAACAGATTATTTTTCTCACTAATTTCCTTATTTTTTAACCATGCATATAGCGATTATATCAAGATTAAAAAATATTTTTACAAGCAATATCAATGGTTTAAGACGATATGTATAAATCTCTACATGTCGTTTTTCAATTTTAACCTGTAACTAATTTTAAATCAATGCGAATACAACGACTCCAACCCGAAGCTCAAGTAAAAACCAAAGGTGATGTCATCGATACCATTCTATTGGAACCTTTACTTACTAAGTATCAAGGGAAAAAAGGAAGCTTAATCCCTCTCCTTCAAGGTGCACAGGAGATATTTGGGTATATCCCACGCGAAGCATTCGAAAAAATATCAAAGGTTTCAGGAATTCAGCTGAGCGATATGTACGGAGTAGCCACATTTTACTCACAGTTCAGGCTTAATCCTGTTGGTAAACATATAATAAAAGTATGCCATGGTACAGCCTGTCACGTTCAAAATGCCGATGCAATCTCAGATGCAATTAAAGAGGCACTTAACGTTAAGGATGGAGAGACTACTGAGGATAGGCTTTTCACCCTCGAATCGGTTGCATGCCTTGGGTGCTGTTCGCTTGCACCTGTTATGATGATTGGTGATGAAGCCTATGGCAAGCTAACTGGCGCATCGTCAGTTAAAATCATAAAAGATATTAAGATTAAAGAAAGCCAAAGTAATGTTAGTGCATAAGAAAGACTAAGTAACTTTTGTCATGTTGAGCAATAGCGAAACATCTAATATTCAAAAAAGATTCTTCACTTCGTTCAGAATGACAACAAACCCTATTATCACTACAAAATATTATTAATCGAATGGCACAGACAAAAGTTATAGTAGGTTTAGGCAGCTGCGGAATCGCTGCTGGAGCCAACAAGGTTTACAATAAAATCAAAGCCTTAAAAGAGGCTGAAAAACTTGAATTTGAACTTAGAAAAACTAGCTGTATCGGAATGTGCTACCGCGAACCGTTGGTAGAGGTTATCGATGAGACTGGTTCATTCATATACGGTGATGTTACCGAGGATAAAGCCATTGAAATTCTTCAACAGCATGTCATCGGTTTCAACCCAATCAAGGAGTATGTAGTCAAAACTGACCTGTTCGACACTCCCGATAAAGCATATTTTGAAGGACAGGTTAAAATTGCTCTTCGCAATTGCGGTTACATCGACCCCGAGAGTATTGATGAGTACGAAGCCCGTGATGGCTACAAAGCCATCAAGAAAATAGCTTCGGATAAAGTTCCTTTCGAGGCAGTAATTCAAACTGTTTTGGATTCGGGCTTGCGTGGCCGTGGAGGTGGAGGTTTTGCCACTGGCATGAAGTGGCGATTTGCCCGCAACAATCAGAGCGACGATAAATATATTATCTGCAATGCCGATGAGGGCGACCCAGGCGCATTCATGGACCGCTCATTGCTCGAAGGCGACCCACATGCAGTTCTTGAAGGGATGATAATTGGCGCTTACGCCATTGGTGCAAACCATGGAGTAATTTATTGCCGTGCAGAATATCCACTTGCCATCAAGCGCCTCAATATCGCTTTGGAGCAAGCACGTCAAAAAGGCTATTTAGGTAAAAATATTTGTGGTATCGAAGGTTTCAACCTCGATATCTATGTAAAAGAGGGTGCTGGCGCATTTGTTTGCGGCGAGGAGACAGCGCTAATGCAATCCATAGAGGGTAAACGTGGAATGCCAACAAAACGGCCTCCGTTCCCTGCTGAATCGGGTCTTTGGAAAAAACCATCAAACATCAATAACGTTGAGACATTTGCCAATATCCCCTACATCGTCTACAATGGCGCAGGGTCATTTAATAAGTATGGGACTGAAAAGAGCAAAGGCACTAAGGTTTTTGCACTCACTGGCAAAATAAAGCATGGTGGATTGGTTGAGGTTCCAATGGGAATTACGCTTAAAGATGTTATCTACAAGCTTGGTGGTGGAATTCAGAATGACAAAGAGTTTAAAGCCGTTCAAATGGGCGGTCCATCGGGTGGTTGTATTCCAAAACATCTTGCCGATTTGCAGATTGACTACGACCAAGTAAATGCTACTGGTGCCATTATGGGTTCTGGAGGTATGGTGGTTATGGATGAAACAACCTGTATGGTTGACATCGCTAGATTCTTCCTCGATTTCACTCAAAAAGAATCGTGTGGTAAATGCACATTCTGCCGTATAGGAACCAAGCGGATGCTTGAAATTCTCACTAGAATTACTGAAGGTAAAGGTGTGGAAAGCGATATTGCAACTTTAGAAGAGCTCGCAGCTCAAATTAAGGACAGTACGCTTTGTGGCTTAGGACAAACCGCACCAAATCCTGTACTCACAACGATTAAGTATTTCAGACACGAGTATGAGGCCCATATTCGGGATAAAAAATGTCCCGCTTTAAGCTGTAAGACTTTGCTAACCTATGAAATAAAACCCGATAAGTGCACAGGCTGTATGGTTTGCGGTATCAAGTGTCCTGTTAAGGCAATTGAGGGAGAGAAGAAAAAGGCTCACTTCATTCATCAGGAGCAGTGTATCCGTTGCGGCGATTGCTATTCACGCTGCAAGTTCGATGCTATAACGGTTTCTTGATACGATAATCTAACAACTGTCAACTAACAACTATCAACAAAACAAGATATGAGCGAAAAAATCAATATAATCCTCAACGGACAGAACACTACAGGTTTTAAGGGTGAATACATTCTTGATGTAGCAAAAAAGCATGGCATTGAGATTCCAACTCTTTGCAACGACCCCCGTTTGGAACCATTCTCAGCGTGTTATGTCTGTCTAGTTGAAATTGAGGGTAATCGCAACCTCCAACCCTCCTGCTCAACCCGTATTTCGGAAGGGATGAAGATTAACACCGACAACGATAGGATTTACAAAGCCCGCAAAACGGCACTCGACCTGATAATGAGCAATCACTATGCCGATTGCGTTGCTCCTTGTCGCGAGCGATGCCCTGCAGGAGTTGATGTTCAAGGATATATTTCATTGATTGAAAAAGGTCTTTACACCGAAGCGATTAAGGTAATTAAGCAAACGAATCCGCTACCCGCTATATGCGGTAGAGTTTGCGTTCGACCTTGTGAGGCGGCATGCCGTCGTAACCTCCTTGATGAAGGAACCGGTGTAGGAATTGATTATATGAAACGATTTGCTGCCGATGCAGATTTGAATTCAGAATATCACTATAAGCCTGAAGTTGCACCATCAACAGGTAAAAAGATTGCAATAATAGGTGCTGGTCCTGGCGGATTATCATCTGCCTACTTTTTGCAGCAAAAAGGACATCAGTGCGATATATATGAAGCACAACCCTATTCAGGTGGTTGGCTAAGATATGGTATTCCTGAGTATCGACTGCCCAACGATATTATCCAAAAGGAGACCGATTGCGTTACAGAACTTGGCGCAAATATTTTCTACAACAAAAAATTAGGAGAGAATCTTAGCTATAAGGATCTTTCTGAGAAATATGATTCCGTAATCCTTACCATTGGCTCACAACGAGGCACTCTGCTTGGTTGTGATGGAGAGGATGCCGATGGTGTTTTCTCAGGAATCGACTTCCTACGGAATATGGAGGTAACCGGTCAACGTTACGATTTCACAGGGAAAAAGGTGGTTGTAGTTGGTGGTGGAAACACCGCCATGGACTGCTGCCGCACATCGCTCCGCTGCAAAAGCACCGATGTTAAAGTGGTTTACCGTCGCTCCGAGGCTGAAATGCCTGCCAATCCTATCGAAATTCACGAATCTAAGCTCGAGGGAGTTGAATATCTGTTCCTCACTAACCCGATAAGGGTTAACAAGGATGAGAATGGCAAGCTAAAATCAATGACCTTAATCCGCATGGGGTTAGGCGAACCCGATGCATCGGGTAGAAGAAGACCTGTTCCTGTAGAAGGTTCAGAATTTGATATTGAGGTTGATTATATTTTAGCAGCTATCGGTCAAAAGACCGAAATCAATTTCCTCGATGATATCAACAAATACGCAAAAGAGGGTCAGCTAAAACCCACAAAATGGGGTGATATTGATGCCGATAAAAATACTTTACAAACAGGAATTCCATCAGTTTTCGCAGCAGGCGATGGCGTTACAGGCCCTGCAACTCTAATTGAGGCAGTTGCTCAAGCGCGTTTAGCTTCAAACTCATGCCATTTATACCTTACAGGACAAAAGGTTGAGGCGCCTGTAAAAGAATTTTTAAGCAAAAAGGATAACTTCAAGAATCAGGAGAAGGACGAATACATTGGTCGCTATCGCAACCAAACTCGGGAAGAGATGCCTGTTATGGAACCCAATAGTAGGGTTAACTTCAAAGAGGTTGAACTTGGCTATACTGAAAAGCAAACCCTTGAGGAAACAAGTCGTTGCCTTGAATGCGGTTGTGTTGAGTACTTCGATTGCGATCTGAAGAAACATGCCGACACTTACAAAGCGGACCAAAAAAGGTTTGCAGGTGAGCACAAGGAGCATCAGCTTAATATTTCACACCCTTATATCGAAATAGATAACAATAAGTGTATCCTCTGCTCACGATGTGTAAGGATTTGCAAAGAGGTTGTTGGGGCGAATGCCTTAACGCTTGTCAAGCGTGGCTTTGAAACATTTGTTGCACCTGCGTTTGGCGATAAATTGCAGGATACAAAGTGCGAATCGTGCGGTATGTGTATCTCCGCTTGCCCAACAGGGGCAATAACCGAAAATGTTCCTTTCAAACCGGGACCTGTTAAACTTGATACTTTCGAAACCATCTGCGGATATTGCTCAGTTGGTTGTAAATTAACTTACCATCATCGGGCAGGATTTGTAATGAAAGTAACAGGTGCCGAAGGTATGGTCAACAAGGATGGTAATCTTTGTATGTATGGTAAGTTTGGCTATCGATTCATAAATGATAAATCAAGAATTACAAAACCTCTGCAAAAGGTTAACGGAAAGTTCGAAGAGATTAGCTTCGATAAGGCATATGAGCTAATTGCTAATAAAATCAAATCTGTAAAACCTGACCAAAACGCTTTCTTTGCTGGAGCAGGATTAACAAATGAAGAGCAATATCTAATTCAAAAACTGGCAAGAGTTGGTGCAAAGACCAACAATGTCAATAGTTTCCACTATTTGGGCGGCGCAAAAGGGTATGCCACCGATTCGGTAAGCAATGTACCTTTTAGCGACATCAAAGGGGCATCAAAGGTGTTTCTGATTGGCGCTGAAATCAACAAAGACAATCCTGTAGTTGGATATATGGTCAATTCAACTAAGAAGCCATTTGATGTCATATCAATTAACCCAAAAAGCACTCTAAAACATAAAGCAACAAACTTTAATACCGTAAAATCCTACTACCATTTCATAAAGGCTGTTAATTACTACCTCATATACAACGGTAAGCAGAATAGCATGTTCATTAAGGACAACTGCAGTGGTTATGAGGATTACAAGAAAAGTCTACTATCAATAAAATACAAGGAATTATGCACTGAAGCATGCTATAGCGATTGCGATTGCGATTGTGCTTGTGTTCCCGATTTTGCTGAGTCGTTCAACAGTGAGATGAATGCTGTTCTTATCTTCAGCGAGAAAGAGGTTGGGTCAGATACTGCACGCGAAATCATGAACTTAGCGATGATTACAGGCAAACTAGGAAAAACATCAAGTGGAATTATTGCTTTGAAGCAGAAGAACAACTCACATGGTCTATTCGATATGGGTGCTAGACCAAAGACAGGGGTTGGATTACAGGATATTTCAAATCCCGAATTCATCTCAAAAATGAAGAGTAAGTGGGATGTCAACGATTTTCCAAAAGTTATCGATGAGTGCTTTACCGAGCGATTCGAAAAGGGCGAGTTTAAGAATCTCTTTATTTTTGGCGAAGACCCAATTGGATGTGCAAAGGATAAAGAATCCATAGAAAGCATTTTCGGGAAGGCTGACTTTAAGGTTGTTCAGGAATCATTCATGAGCGAAACAGCAAAACAAGCTGACATAATTCTTCCTGCATCGCTTTGGTTTGAGGCGGGTGGTTCATTCACAAACTCACAGCGAATGATTCAGCCTTTTGAACCAAATCTAAATCATAAGATTGAAGCATCCTCCGCTGAACAGCTAATTAAACTATTATCGAAATTTGGCTCGAATGGCTTAAGCGATATTCATGATGTGAACTTGGAAGCGTTATCATTACTCCCAACCAAAGAAGAGAATACAAAACATGAATTTGTTTACACAGAAAAAGAGAATGGTGAACAAATGTTTGCTCATGGTTGTAACTATCTCATGAAACGTTTTGATTATGAGTTTAAAAATGCTTTAAGGAAATAGTTCCTCTTTGTGATACTTCGTGAAACCCTTTGTGTTCTTTGTGGTTTAAAATCTAAACACAAAGGTTCTCAAAGGGAGGCACAAAGGCACACGAAGTAAAGTATTCACTTAATACAATCATTACCATGAACGAATTTACTAACATAAACGACATCCTCGATTTTGCAATCCAAAACGAGCAAAACGCAGTTGAATTCTACAATGAGTTAGCCAAAACGGCCCGTACTGAAGATATGCGTAGCACTTTCACGCTATTTGCGCAGGAAGAAATGGGTCATAAGGCTCGGTTAATGAAAATTAAGGAAGAGGGAATATTTAGCCTCCCAACAGCAAAAGTTACCGACCTTAAAATTGCCGACTATGTCGTAAGGTCTGAAGTTAAAGGCGAAATGACCTATGAGCAAACGCTTGTTTTAGCCATGAAACGTGAAAAGGCTGCTTTTAAACTTTACTCTAAGCTATCTGAGAAGGCCCCAAACGAAGATTTGAAAAAACTATTTCTTGGTTTAGCACAGGAGGAATCGCGTCATAAGCTTAAATTCGAACTTGAGTATGATGAGTTTGTTTTGAGAGAGAATTAGACATTAGATTTCAGACATCAGACGCTAGACAATAAAAAAAGAATTATCGCTCCCATTGAAAGAATGAAGTAGTTTCTTAATTCTCTTTTTTACTTTTCGCTTTTAACTTATCACTTTTCTTATCTTTGATATCATATTCGATGTCATAAGATGGTTTTTACAAAAAGTAAAGGTTTTCTATTGGTTATCATTATGGTACTGCTTGCATCCTGCTCAAAACCAAAGCAGCAACTTGCAAGGGAACGATTTATTGTTACCACAAACAACCTGAATATCCGAATTGACCCCACCCAACTTTCCAAAACCATTGGAATCCTCTCAAAAGGCGATACTATTATTGCGCTAGCATCTGACAGATATTGGGTAATGGTAAAAGTTGAGAATCAAACAGGTTTTATTGCAAGTGAGTATCTAAAAAAACTTGCTCCCATTAAACCTCCTAAATTCTTATCGTTTCTAGAAAAGTATACCAATCCGAATAACCTCTATTTTTGGTTATCAACGATTTTCCTTTTATCTGCTTGGGTTCTATTGGAGTTAAGGTTAATGAAATATGAAAAACGCTTAAAAGAAAAATATCAAATTAACACTAAGAAAATTTCAGTTACCCCCTTGATTTTCTTTGCATCAGCAATTTTAACAGCAATTCTTTATTTATACTGGAGAGACCAAGTAATTGAATCGCTATTTTATAAATTTTCCTTTTTACCAAAAGGAATGGGAAGCATCGCTTGGATTATTTGGATACAATTTTCAACCATAGCAATCGGGCTAATAATCGACCTAATCGGCTCAATTTATTTGAGCGGATTGAAATACGGTTTAACCATTTTCTTCTTTGAACAGGGAATTAACCTCATTATTTTCTCCACCGCGCTTTTCCTAACCCTTACATTCTTTGTAGCAGCAATCGTTATCCTAGTGATTTTTTTTGCTATACTATACACTTTTATAGTAACAGAAAACGGGAAATCGTTTTCAAGACTAGTTGTTGGAAAGTAAGGTCAAATTGAACCACAATAGCCACAATAGAACACAATAGAAAGATGTTGACCAAATTCACAATAGCTAATGTGCCATATTGTGTCTGATGTGGTTATTATTAAGCTATAGGTATAAACCTCACCGCATTCGCTTTAACCGAAACCCAAACTTTCTTCTCGGTTTTGAGCCCAAGTTTCTCAACCGATTCCCATGTAACCAAAGCGGCAACACGGATTCCTATATCCACCCAAATCTCAAAACCATGCTTTTGCTGAAAGATATCCACAATAACCCCTTGAAAAGTATTAATGGCGCTTGTATGTGGATTCTCCAATGCGATTGATACCGAGTTCTCAGGAAAGCTAACATATCCATCGCCGCTATTATCATCAGCGTAGAGCCAGATACTGATACCGTTTGTAATAAAACACCGAAGGTCATGTTCCGACGAATCGGAAATAGTACCCTTAAAGAAGTTTTTTATCCCACTAAAATTAGCCACAAACTCTGAGGCAGGATTCCGAAAAACATCAACGGGAGTGCCTGTTTGCACAATTCTACCGCTATTCACAACGGCAACCTGACTTCCCAATGATATGGCCTCATCGTAATCGTGGGTTACATGGATAATTGTTTGTCCCTCGCGATTAATGCTTCTTAATAACGATTTTAAACTCGCCCTAAGCTGCACATCAATTGATGAGAGCGGTTCATCTAAAAGTAAAACTTTAGGTTCTAATGCAAGGGTTCGTGCTAGCGCAACCCGTTGTAATTCTCCGCCCGATAGGTTTTGAGTATTTCTTTTGATAAGGTGCGTGATGGAAAACTCCTCCGCTAATACGTTCACCCTTGATTTTAAATTTTGTCCTTTCATTCCTTTCCGCTTTAAGGGGAAAGCAATATTTTCGTAAACCGATAGATGTGGAAATATCGCCAAATCCTGAAAAACTAGGCCTACGCTCCTGTTGCCAATGGCTAACCTAGTTATATCAACGTCATCAATAAATACACCTCCATTATCAGGCTTAATAAGCCCTGCAATAATTTCAAGGATAATAGACTTTCCTGCACCCGATGGACCGAGCAGCATAAAGTAATCGCCCTTTTCAACCTGAAAAGTGATATCGTTTAGCTCAAATGAACCATACCTCTTCGATATATTCTCAACTCTAAGCATCCTTATTCTCCTTTCGAGCAATTAACCGAACAAGTATAAATACAGCAAGGCAAACCGCAATAAATATAACCGATACCGGACGAGCGTACTTCAACCCAAACGAACCGAATCGTTCAAAAATCAGAACGGGAGTAATCATTGGATTATATGCAACGATAATAACAGCGCCAAACTCGCTCATCCCCCGGGCAAACATCATGATTAATCCTGACACAATGCTTTTCCATGCCAACGGAAGTGAGATGGTAAAAAACACCCTTGCGGGCGATGCTCCAAGGTTTAAGGCTGCTTTCTCTAATCGTTCAGGAACCGATGCAAAGCCCTCTCTCGCATAGTTGATTAAAAACGGAACGCTCACAAACGCCATGGCCAAAGCAATTCCTGCAGGAGTACCAACAAAGCTAAAACCCAATAATGATGATGTTTTTCCTAACACGCTATCCCTTGCCATAAAACCTAACAGGGCAATACCTGCGGCCGAATGCGGAATTACTACAGGTAAATCGATTATACCAAGCACCAATCTTTTTAAAGGAAAATTATGTCGTGCTAAAATATACGCCAGTGGAATTGATAGAATGGCAAAAACTAAAGTTGCAGCCATTGCCACCCAAATGGTTAGCCAAATACTCTCTTTTACCTCCTTATCAGCAGCAGTGCTAACTATACTTTCTAACGGAGTTGCAAGCACCATCCCAAGAATTGGGGATATAATAAAAAGCAGTAGAATTGCACCTAGCAAAGTTGCAATCAGCCTAAACCAAGAGAAATTTTGGCTATTCCCTTTTATGCTATTGCTTAGTTTTGATGTCATTCGATAAACTTCTGATAACAAATATAATTGAAATCACAGGAATTTCCTTTGTGATACTTAGTGACAACCATCGTGTTCTTTGTGGTTCAAAAACTTAACCGCAAAGGTCTCAAAGGACAACACAAAGTCACACTAAGTTGAAAGCAATAAATTACTTTGGATTTCTTAAAGCAAAAACCTTCAATACCTCAGGAATACTATCGAACGATGCTGTTGCGGATGGCACAATTGCAGTTTGTCCCATCTTTTTCATAATCGCCTGTCCACCATTCGCCTCCAAAAAGTATTTAACAAACTCAAGAGCAAGTTTTGGGTTTAGGGCATTCTTCGGAATGGTTAACCCATAAACCATTGGCTCTCCATTCATGGTAATAAACGTATTCGGTGTTTTCCCTTTCACCTCAACCGAAACAGTTTTATAAATCCCTTCCATCGCGATATTCGAGAGATTTATCTCTTGAGGTAATTCAAGATATTTAAGTCCATGCTGAATGGCCACCGACTTGTATAGAAAGATATAATCGATTGTATTGCTTTCGAGTAGTGCAAGTAAGTCAACCTCTTTGGGGCGAATGTACTTATTATCCTTTTCAAGTATCTTTTTAGTTAAATCAGATTTCAAATAGAGTTTTTCAGCAAGTTTAACTGTCATTACTGTTCGATAACCGCATGGGTCAGAGTTTGGGTCACTCCGACCGTAAGCGACATCTTGGTTTAGAAGAATATCGTACCAGTTATCCTTATTGATTTCGCTAGAATGTCTCGATTTTTCATGATAAACAATAGCCATCTCATTCCCTGCAAAGGGGATATTCCACGATGCAAATTGCGGGATAAGCAATTTATCAATCACCTTATAATCTGCCGAGGCCATAATATCGCAAGGTTTTCCAATCTCACTGATTTTTCGGGCACACTCAACGCTACCAGCGCTCTCAAGCTTAAAGGTTACATTTGGGTGTAATCGGGTAAAACTATCAACAGCTGCTTTCATGGGCATCGAAAGGCTACCCGCATGAAAAATGGTGAGTTCACCTGAAATATTTGCTTTTTGCTTATTGGGTGTTGATGTACAACAATTAAACAGTAAGGTGATTGATGTTAGATATAATAATAATTGTTTCATAGTTAGCAATAAGTTTATGCATTAATAGTTTGAAAAAAATCCTTTACTATCCTCTTTACAGTTGAATCAAACTCTAAGCGTAACTCTTTATAGGCATCAATCAACTTTTTCCCTTCAGCTGTAAGAACTGAATTCCCTCCATCGCGACCACCTCGATGCTTTTCGATTAGCTGAAAACCAAGCGTTTTCTCCGATTGACGAACCAACTCCCAAGCCTTTCTGTAGCTGATTTTCATCTTCTCGGCCGATGCAACCAGGGAGCCTAAATCGCCAATATATAGAAGTAGTTCAAAATGCTCCTCGGTTAAAATGGGATGTCCATCCTCCTTATGCTTTAGGTCGATTGAGAAATCGAGAAATATATCGTAGTACTTCGAACCCTTGGGACCTGCCATATCGTTAAGAGTTAGGTATTATTTAGCATAACGCTTGATTAGAAAAACGGCATATGCTGCCGTTGGCAAAAAAATAACAGGTCAAAAATACAGAAAATTATAGTTGATAGAGCAGACAAATATCAGGATTTAATGAAAGTTAGATAAAGTAGTGTGACAGATAATCCATTTCGAACATTCATCGTTACAAAACGTTATTTAGAATGATTCTATTTTATTATTTGTTTTAAAAACATGCTTTTCGTTATGTATTTTTTTACATATCGTTTTTATATTTGCACCCGAATAAGTAAAACTATTTAAGAATGAATAACTCAATATTTAAATTCGAACGTCCAAAGAATGAGCCTATCATGGGTTATGCACCCTGTTCAGCAGAAAGAGTGGCGCTTGAAAAAGAGCTTCAAAACCTTTCTGAATCTGTTATGGACATACCTCTTATCATTGGTGGAAAGGAGATTAGAACGGGTATAACAGGGAAAGTTGTTATGCCTCACAAACATGCACACGTACTAGCCACTTACCATTTGGCAGGTGAAAAAGAGGTGCAAATGGCCGTTGATTCAGCCCTTGCTGCTCGCGAAAAGTGGGCGCAAACATCCTGGATCGACAGGGTTTCGGTTACTATAAAGATTGCTGAGCTGATATCGAAAAAGTATCGTGCTTTGATGAATGCAGCTACAATGCTTGGTCAAAGCAAGAATGTATACCAAGCCGAAATTGATTCTGCTTGCGAGGTTGTCGATTTTTTAAGGTTCAACGCCTATTTTGCAAGCGAAATATACAATGGGCAACCTTTATCGGAAGATTCAAACCTAAACCGCACGGAGTACAGACCATTAGAGGGTTTTGTATTCGCTGTTTCTCCATTCAACTTTACAGCCATTGCATCAAACCTAAGCATGTCACCTGTACTGATGGGAAATACAGTTATTTGGAAACCGGCAACAACATCCATTTTATCCAACTATATCCTGATGAAAATATTTAAGGAGGCTGGGTTACCCGATGGTGTTATCAATTTTGTTCCAAGTAAAGGTTCTGTTATCGGAAAGGAGATATTCAAACAGCCCATGCTTGCTGGCATCCATTTTACTGGATCAACTTCAACATTCAACCTTTTTTGGAGGCAAGTGGGAGACAATCTAAATAGCTACCGCTCTTATCCAAAACTCGTTGGTGAAACAGGAGGTAAAAACTTCATTGTTGTGCATCCTAGCGCAAAACTTGACGAAGCAGTTATTGGTGCAATTCGTGGAGGATTTGAATATCAAGGTCAGAAATGTTCGGCCGCTTCAAGGGCCTATATTCCAAAATCCATGTGGCCTGATTTTAAAGCATTAATGCTTAAAAATCTTAACGAGATAAAAATGGGCGACCCCACCGATTTCACAAACTTCATCAATGCAGTAATCGATGAATCTTCGTTCGAAAATATTATGAACTATATTCAAGAAGCCAAGGAATCGAATGAGGCTGAGATTGTTTTTGGGGGTAATGGAGATAAATCTACAGGATATTTTATTGAACCAACGGTCATACTAACCACTAACCCGCACTTCCTTACTATGGAGGAGGAAATATTTGGTCCAGTGCTAACTATTTATCTATATAATGATAACGAGTTTGAACAAACATTAGATGTTTGCGACCAAACATCTCCATACGCCTTAACAGGTGCAATTTTCGCAACCGATAGAGCTGCAATTAACTTGGCAATGAAAAAATTGCGTTATGCCGCTGGCAACTTCTACATCAACGATAAACCAACCGGTGCTGTTGTTGGACAACAACCATTTGGGGGTGCTCGCGCTTCGGGAACAAACGATAAGGCAGGTAGCTCCTTAAACCTGATTCGATGGACAAACGCAAGAACAATTAAGGAGACTCTTGTTCCACCTACAGACTATAGGTACTCCTTTATGAGAGAAGAAATCTGCAAATAATAATTAAAACCAAAAAAAGTTTTTAAAACTAACTAATTAGATAAATGGACAAAATTATCAGTAATACTTTACAGAATTTAGGCATCGAAAAAACAAATATCGGTTTAAGTACAGGCGCAAAATGGATTGATACCCATGGTTCAATGTTGGATTCAGAGAACCCATCAACGGGCGAAATCATTGCAAATGTCAAAACAGCGAGCATTGAAGACTACGAGTTAATGATATCAAATGCTAATCTTGTATTTAAAGAGTGGCGTCATTGGCCTGCGCCGCAAAGAGGGGAAGTTGTAAGGCAAATCGGCATGAAATTAAGGGAACACAAGGAAGATCTTGGGCGATTAATTAGCATAGAAGTTGGAAAGATACTTCAGGAGGGAATGGGTGAAGTGCAAGAGATGATAGATATCTGCGATTTCGCTGTGGGTCTTTCACGTAGCATGAATGGTGTAATGCTTCGTTCCGAACGTCCAAGCCATAAGATGTATGAGCAGTATCATCCACTTGGTGTAATTGGTATTGTAACCTCATTTAACTTTCCAATAGCCGTATGGGCATGGAACACCATGCTTGCTGTAATTGGAGGAAACGTAGTTGTTTGGAAACCGAGTTCCAAAACACCTCTTACTGCGATTGCTGTTCATAAAATCATTGCTGATGTTTTAGTCGACAACAATGTACCTGAAGGTGTTTTTAACCTTATTATTGCTAAGAGTTCTGTGCTAGGCGATAATTTCCTTGAGGATAAACGGTACATTCAAGGTGCTAACGCAACAAAAGTTAAAAATTAGGTTCTAAATCAAAGGTATTATTTTTTTCTTTTTATAATGCTTTTTTCATTCTCGGAGTGGTGTTAGCAATGAGAATAAATCCGAATGGGATTTATTTCC
>JANYLA010000068.1 GCA_025361485.1 Bacteroidales bacterium | reverse complement strand
TAAAATCTTGTCTGAATTAAAATCTAATACTTTACTTGGCGATAATTTGAGCATAAATACAAAAGCACCTATTATATCGAGTTCTTTCCAAGGTGTTATTTTACTTGATAGGACATTAAACTTGGTAATCGCATTTTCGATTATCTCTCCTATTTGATAGGGTTTATTTGGATAAGCAAAAAACATATTTCAAAGTATTTAGTGAAATTATTACTCTTTTATTCAATTCTTGTATTAATATTGAGGGTTTAAAATGATAAGTAATTTACTAACCATCATGTTCCGAAAATTCAACTAAAAAATCTCCATTACTAGTATCTAAAATCAATTCAATTGTGTTTAAGCTGTAATTCCAATCAATTGTGATATGATCCATTTCAAATCGAGCTTCTAATTCTGCTTTGACATAATTTCTGGATTCAAAAATGCTTTCATTAATGTTTTCTGGATCATTCGGATCTTCAAGGGGGTTTAACCCACCTCCAGCAACATAAATTGCAAGGTTCTCTTTTTTAGATTTTTTAAGTACGTAATCTAAAAACAATGGAACCTCTTCATTTTCATTTGCGTTTGACTCGTGCATCATGTAACCACGCTTGCGTTTTTTATCATAAACCCCAATAGCAATGCATGGACCTAAGCCACCCGATGAAATAACACCTGGTGAAGAAGTCTCACCTATTTTCCTATCTTCTAAGTTAACATCAAAGCACATAGTTTTTTTTTAGTTTTTTTCCTCTCCCCAAACTCTCGCAATCCTATCTTTTATCCTCTGCTCAAATATCTCAATTAGTTGCTTGTTGGCATTTACTAGTTCCTGCTCTTTTTCGATTTGTGAAACAATTTGACGTTGTATTTCAGTAGATGGTATCGGTAATTTGAAAGTTCTCATCGATTGAAGTGACACATTTTGAATTGTGCTTCCAGTTGCTACTCTTTTCGCGTATTCAATAAAATTTGCAGATTGAAGATAAATCTTGACATATTCTTTAATTACATTGTCCTTCAAGTTTATATAGCAGATACTTTTACCTAATACTATTTTTTCACCGTTATAAAGCGCAACATTTCCCAGTGTTCCATTTATTGAAACAAAGATTGTTTTTTCAGTTAATTCTTTCTTGTATTTTTGATATTCGTCATTTGTAACTTTCTTCGTTTCTGGTTTAATGACAATCTTATTATCAAGTAAATTATTTCCATTTACAAAATAATATTCACCATCTTGTGAGTATGTAGGTGTTCCATGCAACCCATCTCCAAGTTTATTTGAGATAGACTGCAACGCCACCATCTCCCACTCAGGGTCAATCTCAATTCTAGGTTTGTAGTTCTCCACTACCATTTTTGCACCATCAATTATTTTTTGGTAGCATTCTATCTCGGCAACTATTTCTTGTTGAATAGGTAAGGGGGGCAAGGGGATTTCAAGTTCTTTTAATACTTTAACCGATGCGACATTTTGGATTGCAACACCCATTACAGTTCTATTTAATGCTTCTTGAAATGGTTCACTTTCCATTAAAAGTTTTAAATAGATTGAAAGAATTTTTTTAGAAGGTGATAGTTTTAATAAGGCTTGATTAATTATACCGATAGGTGCATCTTTAGGAATAATTGCAACTTTGCCCATTGTTCCAGAACAACTCATAATTATATCATTTGGACAAACTTCAAAACCCTGCATCTCTTTGAATTTGTCTTCAGATATGAAATATCTGAAATCTTGGAATTGATTATTTATAGCATGAGATTGTTCATATACGGGGTACCCTTTCTCAACGAAAATTTCCTTTTTTAAACTACCACCAAAGGGACCTCTTTTAAAATTACATATGTTTCCTAGATTTTCGTAATTTGAATTGTCATAAGCTTTGTCTAGTATTTTATACCTCTCTCCGCTCAAATTATATTCACCATTTTTTGCGATTACCGCTTTGGGCACGGAATGAGCTAAACCTGATTTGGTAAATGAACCTTCTTTGTATTGTTTTAAAACTACAATTGCATCGTTCAATTGTCCACCTTTTACAGCATTCCTTTGAGCACCTAAACCAAAACCATCGTTTTCGATTTTTACAAAAAGTATCTCATCACTATTCTTTGCATGTTCTGTATCCATCAACAAAATGGAGGTTTTTACACCACTGTATGGGTTAAAAACGCCTGCAGGCAAGCTTACCACAGCATAAAGATATTTGTCAACTAGCATTTTTCGAAGATCTTTGTATGCTGTACCGCTTTGGAATATTACCCCTTCAGGAACAATTATACCTGCACGTCCTTTGGGGTTAAGATGCTCTGCAATATAATCTACAAAAAGCACCTCGCTACGGTTACTGCTAATGCTAAATTTCTTGTGCGGGCGTATGCCTCCCTTTGGGCTCATAAAGGGTGGGTTAGCAAGTATAACATCGTAGGTTTCGTTCCATCTATCCTCGCTGCTTAGCGTGTCGTATTCCCAAATGTGAGGATCGGAAAAACCATGCAGGTAAAGGTTAACCAAACTCAAACGCACCATATCCGGCGAGATATCGTAGCCCACCACGTTTTGAATCAGCCTTTTTCGATCATCAGGTGTTAGCTTATTATTGTTCTTTTCCTTAATATGTTTAAATGCCGAGATTAGGAAACCCGCAGTTCCACAAGCAGGGTCAAGAATTGTATCTGATTTACTCGGGTCTACAACTGCCACTAAAAAATCGATTATATGGCGTGGTGTGCGAAATTGCCCAGCATCACCTTGGGAACCCATTACGGAAAGTAGGTATTCAAAGGCATCACCTAGTTTTTCGCTATGGGTGTATTCAAATTCACCTATTGTTTTTAGAAATAATTTAAGCGTTTCAGGGTCACGGTAAGGTAGGAATGCATTTTTAAAGATATCGCGAAATAGCTGAGGGATATTCGGATTCTTATCCATGCTTGCAATTGCCTCAGAATACAGTGTAAGCATTTCACTGGCTGTTACTTTTGTATCGAAAAGGCTATCCCAACTGTATTTTTCATATTTTCCTGAGAAAAATTTGGCTTTCCCTCCAAGCTCTATCGCCTCCTTGTCCATGTCGTCCATGAACTTGTAATGCGAATTAACAGTTGAAAAAACAGAAAAAGGCTACGGCTAATCTGCCGAACACATGAACGAGCAAGCCGTTAGTAGAACGAACAAGTGACGCTCTTTGAATTTCAGTATGAACCTGAAGCCAGTTGAATGCCGATTC
>JANYLA010000013.1 GCA_025361485.1 Bacteroidales bacterium | reverse complement strand
TGACAGGGTTGATTTATTAAAAGGGCTACCGATGCCAAGATGGTAGAGCTTGTCCGAGTGAAGCCGTAGACAAAGAGATGTATCGCTAAGGCTTTCCCGATGGGTTAGCTGCCCAAAAGACATGCAAAGAAATTGCTTCCAGCTGGTCAGGGCTTTTGTTCTGTAATCACCATCGTACCGCTTGACGCAATACTTGAAAACGTGAAAAGAAGCAAACTCCATGATTTGAGAGAAAACCATTTTGCCTTGGTTCATATTCGTTCTTTTCGGTAAAGAACGGCAAATTGGACTTCAAATCGTTGCTCGACAAATAAACGCTAGAACTAAACAATATCAAGCATTTCAAAGAACATATAATTAAGTTAACGCAACGCTAGTGGTTCAGCATTACTAATATTCCTATTCTACTCTTATAATCGGTATAAGAGTATTTTAGAAATTAAGGGTTCGATTTAATAATAATTAGTAATTCGGGTAAAATATGAGGTAATCATATTTAATATTCACATAACCATCGGGTGTAGGAACATCTAACCGAATTTTATTAAAATTCTTATCAGGAATAGGAAACGATACCAATCCCCTTATCGAATAACCTGGCGATAAGGTTGTTTTCCTAAGCGAAGTTACTTCCCAATTGTATTTACTATCTTGCATTGCTGCCATCTTATTTAATTGAATCTCTTGATTTATTGCATTTACCCCAAAAGCAACATCTACACCTGCATTAACTAAATCGGTATTTGATATTTTATTTTCAGTAGAATTGGAGTTTTTAGCATCACTTTTGGCAGCAACAACGGCTAGCGGAATTGCTGCAGCAAAAATTGCTACTGCTGCAACGCCTGCATTTTTATTAGCCGCTTCGGCTCTGGATCTTTCTAGATCAATTTTCAGCAATTCCATCTCAGGATCAATCGCCCTAATTGGTAAGGTATTGTATGCGATACTTTGAGTTGCATTATCCCAAGATCCGGTATACATTATTATACTTTCTGGGGCAACTAGAAACTCATCGCCATTCGAATTAACAATTTCAATATCAAACATGATATTATTTTCGTCGTTGCCATAGTAAGAGGTATGAACTTCGTATTCCCCTTTTTTATAGCTTACATATTCTTTTCCTTTGTCCCAAGTAGTTTGTGTTTCTTCTGTTTTAAATCGAAATACTGGCTTAGGTGAGAAACATGATGTTAACGTTGCAAGCATTGCAATGGCTAGATAGGATCTTTTCATACTGATATGATTAGTTAATGAACTATTCATACCAAAAGCAATTCCTTTGCCAAAAAGAGAAATGTTATCTATTGAAGGAACTGATTTAACGATTCTTAACTTTTGACTTCTTTTCTATAATTGTAAGATTCTCATCCACGGCGAGTTGTCCTGAACCTGTTAGAAATGAACGTAGGTCTATTGATGTGAGTTTTATCTGTGATGGATAAACGATTACAAAGCTTTTCCCTTTAAATCCTTTCGAAATATTACTTGGTATACTATCGAGTTTTTGTGAATATGATATTGAACCTTTTCGTGCGCTTATAAGGAATAGTAGAGTGTTTTCGGGTAATTCAAAATTGGGTTTAAAGAAATCATCCCAGCTATCAATTTTATCTACGGAGTAGTTTAGTTTAATTTTACTCTTTTCGAGGGCAACCAAGAAGTTGTCAAGACTATTTTTCTCAATTATAAGTTTAAGTTTAGAATTCGTCTGGGCAGATAAGTTTTTTAAAGCCTTTAGCCAGTGATGAAACCCTGTTTCATATTCAGCAAATGGTGGGATAAGTGCATAAATTTGATTCAGAGTATTCAAGGGCTGCTTAAATCCGACGACAAAAATGGGTTGCCGAATCTCGGATAGCATATTTTCGAGCATTGTACCAAAAATCCACTGTTTTGGGCTAAAATTTCCTCGCCATCCCATTACAATATCCGAAATCATAAGCTCTTTGCTTGCCCGGATAATGCCCGAGGTAATATTTACATCAACCCTTGTGGTGGTTTCGACTTTATAATCGGCTTCTAAGCCCACCTCAATCGCTCTATTCATCAATGCTTTTGAGGTAGCAACCTCATTCTCATCCTTTACAACCATTAGCGTATAGATTGGATCGTGGCTATGGTGCGTTTTTAAATAGTTTGCAAACTCAAGAAGAATATCTATGGTTTCAGGATTTGAAATGGGTACTAGAATTCGTTCTTTCGTTTCGGTTAGCTGTTCTTGTGGTTTCTCAAGTACAACGAGTTGCCGCGAGGCATGCTCAGTTACAAAGGAGCTGACCATGCAGGTCACAAGTATTAGAATAATAGTGGCATTCAATACGTTCGTATCAATAATGCCCATTTGATACCCAATAAGGATAACAGCAATGGTTGCAGCAGCATGCGAACTGCTTAACCCGTAAATTAGCTTTCGATAAACCCGTTTGTATAGAAAGATTTTTTGAGTAATAAATGCTGCCAACCATTTTGTGGAGAGGGCAACAGCTATTAGTATTATTGCAACTTTTATCGATTCCCAACCACTTAAAAAAACTCGAAGGTTGATGAACATACCCACGAAGATTAGGAAGAACGGGATGAATAAGGCGTTGCCAATGAACTCTATTCTATTCATCAAGGTTGATGACCTTGGTATAAGCCTGTTAAAGGTAATACCGGCTAAGAATGCACCAATAATAGGCTCTATTCCAGCAATTTTCGCCAACCCTCCGGCAATAAATACCATTGTTAAAACAAATACATACTGGGATATTGGTTCGCCGGTAATGTTTCTGAAAAACCATTTGCCAATTAGTGGAAAGATAAAGAGGATAAATCCAAGGTATAATATTGTTTTTAAGGTAAGTCCAATCCAAAAAAGATAGGTTAAATCGCCCTTGTATAGTGCTGTAATAACAACCAGGAGAAGAAGTACTAGAGTATCAGTAATAATTGTGCCACCAATAGCAACTCCAACAGGTTCAATTTTCGTTATCCTAAAACGGCTTATAATTGGGTAAGAGATAAGCGTATGAGTCGAAAACATACTTGCAATTAATAACGATGCAATCTGATTAAATCCTAAAATCCAGATGCAAACAACATAGCCAATTACTAAAGGAACCAAAAAGGTCAACCCACCAAAAACAATGCTTTTCTTTCTCGATTGGGCAAATGTATGCATATCGAGCTCTAAACCCGCAAGAAACATCAGATACATCAATCCAACTGTTCCTAAAAGTTCAATGCTTCCTTTGCTTGCAATGATGTTAAATCCAGCTGGGCCAAGAATCATTCCTGAAAGGATTAGCCCAATGATCCCAGGTATTCTAAATCGGGTAAAAAGCATTGGAACAACAAGAATTACAAATAACACTATCCCAAAAACAATAACTGGCTCTGTAATTGGGAGGTGATAAAGGGTCGATTCCATCAATACTCTTTTTTGTAAATATATATTTTTTAGGCATTCTATGAAACCTCACTGATTTTATTAAATCTATATTTTTATTCAAGTCTTTGATATCGAGAGAAATTAATTTAGTTATTTAGATTTTTACCGAATAAATAACAGAATAGAAATTTGTGTTTTAAGATTACTATTTGATAGTTAACGTTCTATTAACCTTGAATTCTTATTGCTAGATTATATTTGTTAACAATTGGTTGAATAAATAATCATTGATGAGATACATTTAGCTTATTTTATACAACTAAAAAGCCTATTTTTGGAATGCTTTTTTGGAACTTATGAATGAATCAATTCTAAAGGCTTTAATGCAACTGTTTGCCAATGTGGTTGATGTAGACCGCAATGGTATATCGCCCTATGCACGGGAGGTTGTTGAAGCATATCTCGAAAACGAATTCAGCTCCGATCAGGTAATAATCTATCTTAAGCAGTTCGACAGCTATTTATCGTTGTACCATCCAACGGAAGTTCAGCAGCAGCAAACCGCTGAAAACTACAATTATCCTATTTCTGATCGAATTACAGAAATATGTTCGAGCATTAATCGGGAGTTTGAACAGCATCAAAAGGTTTGGCTGATTCTACAGCTAATTGAATTCATCGGCGATAGCCGATTCGATAGCCCCAATAAGCTCGATTTTATTAAAACCGTAGCGGTACAGTTTAATATCCATGAATTTGAATTTAATAATGGTAAAGATTTTATTCTTTGCGAGGATTCATCGTGTATTCCTTGGAATGGCCAAATTCTGTTAATTGATGGCAATAAGGACAACCCAATTCCTGAAATAAAGCATCTTTATAATGAGAAGATAAGAGGACAAGTATTTGTCCTTCACATTGCAAGTACCAATACTTTTTTAGTAAAGTACTTTGGCGAGAATGATTTATTCCTCAATAGCCGTAACCTCAAACCAGGTAGAGCATACATCTTTGGTGCAGGTGGTGTAATACGTAATCAGCGTATAAACCCCCTTTACTACTCAAAAATTGCTGGGGCATTTATTCAGGATTTGAACAAAGCGTTCATCACATTAAATGCCTACAATATTGATTATAAGCATAAAGGAAGCGATGATGGGATTCATCCTTTTACATTCGGGGTTCATTCGGGTCAGCTAATCGGAATAATGGGTGGGAGCGGAGTTGGTAAATCAACATTGATTAATATCCTCAATGGAAACCTAAAACCTGCAGGTGGTTCAATAATTATCAACGGATACGATTTACATAAGGAGAAGAAAGAATTAGAAGGATTAATAGGATATGTTCCCCAAGATGATTTACTTGTCGAAGAGCTGACCGTTTATCAAAACCTGTATTTTAGTGCCTGCCTATGCTTTAGCAAGTTTACCGATGTACAGATTCGCGAATTGATTGATAAAACCATTCTCGATTTTGAGCTGTTTGAAGCAAAGGACTTAAAGGTAGGCGATCCGATAAATAAGTTTATTAGCGGTGGTCAGCGCAAGCGTTTGAATATGGCCATTGAGCTACTTCGTGAGCCAGGAATTCTATTTGTTGATGAGCCAACATCAGGCTTATCATCAATGGATTCGGAGCGGGTAATCCTAATGCTTAAAAAGCAGACATTTAAGGGAAAAATCGTTTTTGCCAATATACATCAACCGTCATCCGATATCTTTAAGCTCTTCGATAAAATTATTGTGCTCGATCATGGTGGAAGGGTTATTTACCAAGGGAACCCAATGGGAGCGGTGATTTATTTTAAACGAATAGCGCATTACTTAAAAGCCGAGGAGAGCGAATGCTTAACCTGTGGAAACGTTAATACTGAGCAGATTCTTAGAATTGTCGAAGCCCGAGTTGTGAATGAGTACGGAAAGCTAACCCGCAAACGAAAACGCTCAGCACAGGATTGGTACGAGCTGTATAAAAAAAATATTGAGAGTAAGATAGTATTGATGAACTGCGATGCCAAATCGCCTCTTCCGCAGAGCAGCTTTAGCATTCCATCACGCAAACGACAGATGTGGATTTTTTTCAAGCGTAACCTGTTTAGCAAGATGGTGAATAAGCAGTTTATGTACATCAGCCTTGTTGCAGCGCCTCTTTTGGCTATTATTCTTGGCTATTTTACAAAGTTTATTGGTGGTACAGCCATTAACCCTAACGAGTATATATTTAGTAATAACGATAATATCCCGAGTTACCTATTCATGAGCGTGGTCGCCACACTTTTCTTGGGTTTAACCATTAGCGCCGAGGATATTATCCGCGACCGTAAAGTCCGACAACGCGAGCGATTCCTCAACTTAAGCTATTTCAGCTATATCAACTCAAAGGTTTTGGTGCTAATTATCTTTTCCGCTATACAATCGTTTCTTTTTGTGATTGTGGGTAATTCAATCCTCGAAATACACGGAATGCTATTCAGCCATTGGCTAATACTATTTTCCACAGCGGTATGCGCAAATCTAATTGGGCTTAATATTTCAGCTGCATTAAACTCAGTTGTTGCCATCTACGTGATGATTCCTCTAATACTTGTTCCCCAGCTCCTTTTTAGTGGTGTTATCGTTAACTATAGTAAGCTGCATAAGAGGATTAGTAACCCAGAGGTGGTTCCTATTATTGGCGATATTATGCTAAGCCGCTGGTCGTACGAGGCTTTATGCGTTCACCAGTTTACATCAAACAAATTTGAGAAGGAGTTCTTTGTTTATAATAAGGAGTTGAGTACAAGTACATATTATGCATCGTTCTTAATTCCCAAGATTCAAATTCTGCTCGATGAATCGTTAAAGGATATAATGCTTAATAAACGTACACCTCACACATTGCACAATTTAAAGGTTGTTCAAAATGAGGTTGCTATACTTGCGCGCGATTTTCCTTTTAAAAATTTACTTTACCCCGATACCTCCTCATTGAATCCGAATGGTGTTACACTTGAAAGCATACATCATGTTAAGAATCTTTTAAATCAGCTTCGCTCTCATTTTAATACAACTTTTCAAATTACGAATAAAGAAAAGGATAACCATTACAATGAATTAGCAAAAGAACTGGGTGACGATAATGCGGTTTATCAGCTAAGCCTTAAGTATAATAATAAAGCGTTGAATAACCTGATGCTCAACACCAATGAGATTGAAAAGGTTGAAGAGGTAGGCAATAGGCTTATTCGTAGATACAACCCCATTTACGCATCACCAACAGCTGTAAACGGACGAGCTCATCTTTTTGCACCCGAAAAGCGTTTGGGAACGCTTTCAATTCCAACTTTTTGGTTTAATACCATCGCCATTTGGTTTATGTCGTTTGTTTTTTATCTTTTTTTATGGTTTAATATTTTGAGAATGATTAGTCGTTACATGGAACGCTTCAAGTTCCGTAGGTTGGCACGAAGAATTGCACGGTACATACCAAGATAATCACCAAAGAAAAACCCTCAACTATTTTGAGGGTTTTTCTTTGCTCGTTATAGAGAAATTTGGGTTAATGGACATTTATGGTGTTAAAAATACATGAAAGCATTGCAACTACTATCTTTGAGTTAAATGAAAGGTTATGAATAAAAAAAGTGCTTTTACTGTGGGAGTAAAATTGTAAGGAGAGATGGTTTTCACAACAC
>JANYLA010000173.1 GCA_025361485.1 Bacteroidales bacterium | reverse complement strand
CAGAAGTACAATTTTAAAAGTACTGTAGAGATGATAAAGTTTGCGCTACGCAATAATATTGTTGAGTGGTAGATTTTAGGGTAACCCAAATATTTATTTTAACGTGAGTTCGATGTAAGTGTAATGCATTAATATTCAATTATCACAAAATCAACTTGATTGTCATGCTGAACGAAGTGAAGCATCTGTATATTAGCGAAATAGATTCTTCGCTTAGCTCAGAATGACATCATACATCGAACTGACGTTATTTTAACACTTCTTCAACGAGTTCTAAAAAACAGTTCTCAGTTTTAGATGATGGAGCATTGTTAAATAGGATAACCAATACAATACTTTTTGCCTTATCTATTACGATGTAGCTATTAAAACCACCAGTTCCACCATCGTGGAATAGACATTCATTGCCATTAAATTTAAGATTAAGCCAACCCGAAGCCATCTGTAAATCGTTACTTTCGTAAGTAACATTCAAGCAGCTATCAATTTGGGTTTTAAGTACTGAGGATTCATGGTTTAAGATAGTTTTCCCGTATAGAATTAAGTCTTTAGCATTTGATTTAATTGCCCCAGCACCTTTGAAAGCGTTCATATCATCCCAATATGGAACTTGCCTTCCATATGAATTATAACCAAAAGCAAAGTTTGATGAATCGGCAGAGTTTAATGTTATTTTAGTTTTGCCCAAACCCAGAGGGGTGCATATTTTCTCGATTAATAATTGCTCATAGCTTTTATGGTTCTGTCGCTCAAGAATTATTCCAGATAGACCTGCGCCTAAGTTGGAATATTCCCAAGTTTGTCCTGGGTTAATTTGCAGTGTGAAATTTTTCAGATAACTATATACTTTACTGCTATCATAGTGCTTGTATGGATTATTTGGATCCATACCTGTTTCAAAATCATCAGGTAAACGAGGTAATCCAGATGTGTGATTAAGTAAATGTTTTATTCTAATAGGATTACCATCATGTTGGACAATTGGGATGTCAGACGGTAAAAAATTATTAATTGGATTTTCAATGGATAGGCTATTGGTCTGTAAATAATCGATCATTAATAGCGCAGTGAATGTTTTTGTAATCGAGCCAATTTCGTATAGTGTTTCACTATCGGGGATAGTATTATTCCCTTTTTTGGTCTCCCCGTAACCATAATAGGATGTTTGGTTATCTTTGAAAATACCAATACTTAAACTCGCAGTGGATGAACTATTTGCGTATGGTGCAATTATTTCGTTTATCCTTTTATCAAAATCAGTTAATAAAGGATTGTTCGTTTCAACTTCTTGAGAAGGTTCTGAATCATCCTTTTTACAAGAGGTTGCAATAAATAATACGAATGCGAATACAAACAATAATGGTTTTCTCATAGTTGTTTTTTTGAAAAATAACATAGTCAAACATTATACCATTTTGCTCTAAAACTCGGTTATCTGTTTATTTTTAATGGATGTGATTCAGTATTAAATACAAATTTGCTTAAATCGAGTTTGCTTTCAGGGGCAAATAGGAGGTAGGAATACTTCAATGTCTCAGCAAAGAAGAAGCTCTCCATTGAATCTTCCAATTCAAGTGTAGTTACATTCTTAACTGCGGCAAAACCAGCCTCGGCTTTACATTTGTCGATGATATCATCGGTCATTCGTTTTCCCATTTCCAGATATTTTGAGTCATGGGTTTTACGGAAAAGATAGAAGCAGCTCTCAATATTTTCAGGACGTAGCGGGTAGCTAGGATAAAGTATTGAGTCCTTTTTAAAATCGAATACCTCTGGTTCAATGTTGAATCTTGTCCACATGTAGAAATTGCCTTCCTGAATCTTTTGCGCTGTGGCAACATCGCCTGAGAGGGCAAGCAATCCGGCGTAAAAAGCATCAAGAGCACCATAAAGCGAACGGGTTTCTTTGCCAGTATTCATGTCAACTCTGGTAAGAAAAGTACCATTTTTGGTATCTGTTATCATGTATTTCGCAATCGCTTTGCGATGTGTTTCCCATGCCTCAAAACAATCTTTATCGCCTGTTAGCAGCCAATTTTTATATAGATATTCGAAGTAAGAATCTAATCGTGCTCCAATTTGGCATTCGGATTTTTTCCATTCGCCTGTTGTAACATCGATGATAGTTCCAACCAAATCAATGCTGCTGCGTCTTTCATATACTGCAAAAACTGCTTTCTTAGCAATTTTATAGTATGTTGAGTCGCCGGTTAGCTGTGTTAGTTTGCAGAATTCTAATAGGCAAGTTCCAATCTCGGCAGGATTGTTTAACGAATCGCGTAAAGCGCCTGTTTTTAGATTAACGTAGCGGTAAGGCATTCCCGTTTTTGTGTTGAATGCGGGTAAAAGCCTTTTACAAAGATCTTCGGCCAGAGTCAGGAATCGTTTATCACCATCGAGTTCGTAGGCCGAAAGTAAACCACCTAGTAAACGAATATTAATCTCGAAAAGTTGAACATTCATATCGAGGTCGAAATTCAGATTCGCAAAAATCAGCCCTTTTGCTTCATTTGCTTCGGTTTTTAAACCCATCAAGGTAAATGTATCGAATGCATCGATGGGAGTCATTTGCAGCGAGGTTTTATACCAGTTCTCGCCCTGTTTGCTAATAGGCTTCAAAGCATCAAATCCTTTGGCGTACTGCATATAACCTTTCCATGCAAATTGGGTTGCACGAACAATCTTTTCACTCTGGGCTTGCTTTGCCTTATCAGAAAAGGTTTTTTTTGAATTATTGCAGCTAACTGAAACCAGGATTACTAATCCAAGAATTAATAAATAACTTGACCTCATAACTTTGATGTTTTATTTGATTTTTGAATTGATTCAAATTTATTAAAATAATGAATCTATTTGATTCTAAAAGGATCGTATAGTTTAAACTTTCATTTTATTATCTAGTTAATAATCATTATTTTTCGGCATAAAGGGTTGTCCAAAGTAGATGTCTTTTGGTACAGTCAACCAATTTGTAACCAGCACTCTTAATCCAATGGAAATGGTTTGCAAGGGTTGAATGATAATCATGATCCTTTTGATGCTTCATCCACATCTCCCATTCATCGGTGCTAGCACCTTGTTTTATGGCAAATTCTTTCCACCTTTCGATGTGCTTTTGGTAGATAAAATCGCTTTCACCCCTGAACTGGTCGCAGAATGAGAGCACGCCATTTGCTGATTGGTATTTATGGAGTTTTTGGAATAAGATTTCCTTATCTGCATCTTTTATATGATGAATTGAAATGCTCGATAAAACTAGGTCAAAGCCATTATCAGGGAAATGAATTTCCTTAAAATCGCTCTTCACGTATTCAATGTTTGATGATGAAATCCTCGATTTGCATTCATTTATACATTCTGTAGAGATATCGACAGCAGTAATGGCTGCATTAGGAAATTTGAGATGTACAAGCTGAGTCAAATTCCCAGTTCCACATCCTAATTCAAGAATTTTCTTTGGTAAGAAATCAGGCTTTAAATAAATGAATAGCGATTTGAGCATCTCCTCGTATTCCGGTACACATCGCCGGATAGCTTCGGTGTAGCTTTTGCTTATTGAATCGTAAAATACATCTACCTCTTGCTCTTTATTGGCTTTATGGTTCATCTTAAATTTTACAATAAGACCCTTTACGCCTCATTCAGTTTAAAATGGTCAACAATTTCCATCAGCTCATTGGCCTTATCATTTAAATACACCGCTGAGTTTGCCATTTGCTGCGCTGCTTGGGCGTTGGCATTGGTAATATCGGAATTGTCTTTCATCATTGATGATTGCTCCTGCGCTGCTGCTGATATTTCTTGAACAGAATGTGCTATAAGGTTAATGGCATCAATTATCTCCTTAATTTTTCCGCCAGCATCCTGCGAAATTCTCTGTCCATCAACAACCTGAACCATACTTTCTCCAGTAACATTGTTAATTTCAGCAGCAGACATTGAACTTTTTTCTGAAAGTTTTCTCACCTCTGCTGCAACAACAGCAAAGCCTCTTCCATGCTCTCCGGCTCTTGCGGCTTCAACTGCCGCATTGAGAGCTAGAATATTAGTTTGAAACGAAATCTCACTGATAATTTTAACTGAATCATTGATTTTTTTTGAGCTCTCCTCAATTTTATTCATTGCATCAATAGCATTACTCATTCCGGCGCCAGCTTTGTCAGCGTTAACAACTGATTTATTAATGAAATCGTTAGCTTTAACCGCATTCATTGTTGTTTGTTGAACCGAATCTGTTATCCTATCAAATTGAGAAGCTTGTTCCTCTGCTGCTTGAGACATTGCCTGTGATGTTTCTGAAATTTCTTTAGTTGATAAGCTGAGCTCATTGGCTGCTTCGCGTACACCCAGTAAAACGTTATTAAGCGAGAAAATCATACTGTTTATATAGTTTCCCAATTCTTCAAGTTCATCATTTGTATGAACATCTAGGCTTTGTTGCAAATTCCCCTCTGATACCTTTTGGCTAACAGTAATTATTTGTTTGAAAACAGAAATAATTTTTTTCACAATAATAAAACCAACAATAATGACCAAGATTGTAAGAATTACTCCGAAAAAAATAATCTGAAAAATAGCGGAACTCACTTGTTTCTGAACTGATTTCATGGGGGAAATCACCATAAACATTCCTTGAAGGTCTTTATCGCTTAGATTGCTTGCAATACTGTTTGTACCCGATTTTGAAGTTTTATGACAGTCAAGACATCCTTTCGATTCATCCATATAAACAGGTTGCATTACCCACAGGGAGTTTGTTTCTTCATCAACAAATGAGATATGCTCCGCATTTTTATTCTCAAATCGCGATACAAAAGTTGCTTCTTTTGCAGTGGATAAATGTTTCTTATTCTTTGGGTTTAGCGATGAGATTTTAAATTTGTATAGATTATCAAATTCATTTGATTTTGCAGCAGTTGAATTTTCCAATTCCTGTTCTAGGTCAATCCCCTGCTGATGCAGCTCAAGAAAACTCCTTATTTCAACATCTAGGATTGCAGTACTCCTATCCTCAAGCCCTTTTTTACCCTGCTTACTAATCTTAACCGATGATATTATTACTGCAATAGTTGTGCATATGCAAACTGGGAGAATTACTAGTAGTAAAAGTTTCTTTTGAAGTGACATAATGGTTTGTTTAATGTGTAGATATTAAAAAACTCTATTTTATGTTCAAGAATAATGCAGTATGAAGGTAGCTATTATTTTAATATGAGAGGTATTTACTATAAAAAAGAGATGAAGCAATTCTGCTTCATCTCAAATTACTGCAAAACGTATAATAAGAATGGTGCAAAATAATGTTTTACATAAAAGCTGAAAAAGTCACTGCAATGATTATTGCTATTAAATAAATGGACAAGATTACAATTGTAAAAATCCCATAGAATTTGTAGTGAGATTTCAGGTTCAATAAAGCAACGCTTAAATCAAGACTGCTCTTGTTTTTGAGAGCTTTTTTTGTCCAACTTGAAAAGCGAAACAGATAAAGCACTGGAAAAAAGCAGATTACACCAAGTATTATGTAAACTAACATTATGCCATACTTCATACCAGATCCTAGCATACCATTATCAAAAGCTGACATCAAAAATCCCACAGCAAATCCACCTAGAATTAATAATGCAATAAAGATGAAGCCAAGGATAGCAAGAAAACCTGCCCAACGCCTTGTCGTATCTAGGCTATGAAGGGAGTCAACTGTGAGTTCAATTTTTTGATCAGCATTGCTTGTCATTGGTTCTTGTTCATTTGTGTTCATAGGGTTTGGTTTTAGGGTTTATTATGATTTAAAATTATCTATTTCAAAGGTATTTATATTTTTTAAAAAGAAATTCAGCTCAAGTATCAAACTGGCAAGAAGAATCTAATAATTTATTTAATGTATACTTTTAGTGAGTTTGTTAAATAATCCTCAAAACCTTCGCAATATCCAAAGATAGAAATTACTTTTTCTTTGGGAGATATTAAAAAGTAAATTGGATAACCATAAATATTATATTCTTTTTCAGTGTCTGTGGCATTGTAAAGAATAATAGATTTGATCTGGTGCTTTTCAACAAAAGAGGAAATGCTCTTAATATTATCGCGTTTACTGCTAAAAATTTTTACAAAGGCTAAATTCGATTGATTGCTATACTTCTCCTCAATTCTGTTCAATCCTTCTGTTGCAGCATTGCATACCCCGCACCAGGTTGCAGTGAATTCCAAGAAAATATATTTCCCTTTTAAATCGCTAAGAGATAAACTCTTTTCTTGACCTAAAATTGGTAGAACCCATTCTGGGGCTTTTTTCCCAACCAAATCGCTTGGGCTACTTGCCTTTTTAACTTTTGTTCGTTTCTGCCAATTCTTAGGAAGCAGATTTTCTTCACTAAAGTAATTTATTGGGAGACTAGGATTCACAAATGTTTCAGTGAAGCAAGCCTGATAAATTAGGGTGCCGTTTGCCATTTTTCTATAAAATGTTGGATATAGTTCAACCTTATCAAAACACAAATCGTTAGTATAAACTTCAATAGATTTATGAGTATACTCAATATTTTTAAATGTAAAATTATAGCATAAACGATTATCAATTATGGTGTCAGGTTTTTGTAGAATTATTATACTTGTATCAGCTAAATATTCATTTATACTTTTTGTTATTTCATAAGGTGTTATATCATATAGAAATTTTCTTTTTGCACGAACTTTTACTTTAATCCCATTAATTTCTGTTTGGCTTGAATTATCCTCCTTTCCGTTACTCCTTTATATGAGCTATAGGTATAACCATTAAAATACATAGAAAAATCACCAAAATTTTCTATGTATTTTTCGTGAGTTAAAAAGTTATAGTAAAATCCACAGATTGTATCCTTTTCCTCTTTTTTTAGTGTAATCTCCGATTTAAATGATAATGAATCTCCTGAAGGAATAGTTATTGTGAAATTACAGGCGGTCTTGTATGTTTTGTATTCAATCAAATTTTTGGAAATATCCCCTAAAAGCACTTTAGGCTGAGCAATTAATGATGGGTTTGAATAACCAAGAATAATAATAAGTATCAATATTATTTTTTTCATGATATAATAAAGAGTTGTTTTTCTCACCCTCCTTTTTTCAGAAAGGATAAGAGTAAAACCAAAAATGTTTAACCAGCCTAAACGTAAAGTTAGAAATTCAATTGAGTCTATTGCTACAAGGAGTTATAAAAAGACCTGTCAGGTTTTCAAATCCTGACAGGTCAAAAATATTTATAAAAGATATTACTTCACCATTTTCATCAGCTCCTCAACCGCTTTTTCAAGCTGTTGGTCACGACCTTTACTTATTATTAATGGTTCGTTCTTAACAACAAAATCTGGAACAGTTTCTAAATTTTCCATCCATTTTCCATTGATATCCTTTGCGCTAACAGGAACCATTCCCCACATGGTAGCACCATCTTGTAAACCTTCCCAACCAGCAAAACTACAAGTTCCAGGAGTAGGCATTCCTACCGTTTTACCAATGTTGAGTTCTTGATATCCACATGCAAAGCAACTTCCATCGCTATAATTCGACTCATTAAACATGGCTATTGTTGGTTTTGTCCAACGGAATGTAGGTTCGTAACCCAATGAGCGTCGCTCATTACTATAATCGATAAACTTTTTACCTGTAAAAAACATTGCCAGATCAGCTACTAAATCTCCACCACCATTGAAACGGGTATCAATCACAACCCCTTTGCGATCGTGGAATTTACCCATCATCTCCTCGTAGATATCGCGATAAGGGCCATCGCCCATGCCAGGGATATGAACATAACCCAATGTTCCGTTGCTCAACTTATCAACTTCTGCCTCGTTTTTCTTTACCCAACGTTTGTATAGCAATCCACTTTCATCACCTAAACTTATAGGTTTTATTGATATTTGCTGTCTTGTATTAGTTGTTGGGTCAAACACTTGAAGTAACGTGAATTTATCAGCCTTACGGTTTAAGTACTCAGTATAATCTCTGTTTGCAGCAATTGTTTCGCCATCAATCTG
>JANYLA010000158.1 GCA_025361485.1 Bacteroidales bacterium | reverse complement strand
GGTGACCATGTCGGCGGGGACCCACCCCTTCCCATCCCGAACAGGGACGTTAAGCCCGCCAGAGCCGATGGTACTGCGAAAGTGGGAGAGTAGGACGTCGCCACCCATCAGAGCCCTTGGATAAGTTCCAAGGGCTTCTTTTGTTTTATCCTGTTTTGCATTTTTTAGCTTGCTTTAGACTATTCTAAACTAATCACTTATAGATGAAATAAGATAAATTTGGATTATATTTGCACTCCAAATGAAAAGATACTATAAACTGAAAATATTACCTCTCTTTATCATTTTTATTCTTTCCCAGAGGTTAATGCTTGCTGTTGAAATCGATCATCAGAAGGGAAACGTATATTTAACGGATACTATTACAAAAACAACTAAAAATGAACTGAAGGATAGCTTGAGTATTGATTCTAGTTTGGTTCGTAAAGTATTTAATAATAATATTTTAAGTATTATCGATGGTGTAGACACTAGTAGTCGAATTATTTCATGGAAATTAAATCCAATCACATTTGATTTAGAAGCTGTTAAAGGGGTTGATACATCTATCTATTTTCCTCATCTATTTACACCATCGCAGAAACGCCTTGAAACATTTACTTCGTTAGGAAATTTAGGAGCTCCCTTGCAAGCCGATCATTTTTTTAATAGAAATAGAGGATATGATTTTTTATTCTCGAGATTCTACGGAGTTTACATGCCCTGCACAGCCGAACAAAAGCAATTTTATCTTCGTAAACCTCTAACACTTATCAGTTACACATCTGGAGGGGGATCGAGTATTGGAGAGTTATCCATTAGAGTTATCCATTCCCAAAATGTGAACAAATATCTTAATGTCGGGTTAACTTACGATAATTTTGGTACAAAAGGGATTTATAAAAATCAACAAACAAAAGATAATTTCTTCACTTTTTTTACAAGTTATTATAAAAATCGCGTTTCAGCTCAGGGGACGATTAGCTATAATCGAATTAGAAATAAAGAAAATGGTGGTTTGAAGTCGGATTTTTTTATTCAGGATACAACATTGGAATCAGCCATAATACCCTTCAATCTTTCAGGAGCATCAAGCGAAATTAAAAGTAAGAGTTTTTCAGGCATATTTGGTTATTCAATTATAAACCGATGGGTGAGAGGAAGGGATAAAAAAGGGAATAATATTTTTATAAAAAAGCCAGTTTTTACTTTGAAAGCTCTGTTTGATGCAAGTAAACAAACTAGAATTTATAGCGATACAACCACTACATTTTATAAGAACTATTATATTAGCAAAGGATCTACTCACGATTCTGCAATGATATTGTTATACCAATCGACAATACTTGGTGAGTTTGATCAACTTGCTAAACTACCCGGATTACCCGGTCTTAGATTTTGGATTACGAATACCAGTGGAAAGTATTACTACTTTAAACCATCTGACTTTATCTTTAAAAGAAATGATGATAAAATCAATACAACCCATTTTGGCATTGGAATTTTCAGCTATTCACCTTATTTATCTTACAGTGGTTCGCTGAGAATGTATTTAAATGGTTATCGGGCTGCAGATAAAGAGTTGGTGGGTCAAATGGTGATCTCACCATGGAAATCGGAAGAGTATCCTTATGTTAAAGTTAAAATTGAAGTTTCAGACAAAGAACCAGATCTATTCGTAAAGAATTACTTTTCCAACCACTTTAAATGGGATAATCGTTTTGAAAAGGAAAAGTGGTTTATGCTTGGGGGATCAATTGGTGCCGATAAGTGGCGTTTTGAAGCCGGATATAATCTCGTTAGAATTAATAATTATGTTTATTTTGATACTTTAGGAGTCCCTAATCAAGCTGCTGGGCTTACAATCACGTCAGCATTTGTCCAAAAAGAATTTAAGTTAGGGCATTTTTATTCAACAAATAGAATTGTTTGGCAGGCATATGATAATAAAAAAGTTATTAATCTGCCAACATTTTCAATTTTCAGCGCATTGTTTTTTGAATATGAATTGGTTAAAAAGGTTCTTAATGCAAGAATTGGAGCCAATGTTTTTTTCAGGACGAAATTTTATGCCGATGCATATTCTCCTGCCACTGGGCAGTTTTACAATCAGAAAATAAAACAAATAGGGGATTATCCAGTTATCGACGCTTTTGTTGACTTTAAGTGGAAACGAGCAGTATTATTCTTCAAATTCGATCATATAAATCAGGGAATCCCTAACAACGAATACTTTTCAGCGTTGCACTACCCTTTAAATCGCAGGATTTTCAAATTTGGTGTTTCATGGATATTTTACGATTAATAATCGCAAAATTCCTGATGGTTAAACAATTATAGTTAATTGGTGTTTCTGAGTTAGTTAATCAAAAATATATTAGATGATAGGATTTATCTTAAATAGGATAAGGTATTTTATTTTTTTTGCATTCATACTTCTGTTTTCTTGTATTTTTAAAGATTCGGGTATAGATAAAACAGCAAAAAGCACAAGAGATTTAGCACAGATTTTAACCGAAGGGAAAATCGTTGCAGTTACTGATTTTACGTCAACCGATTACTTTATTTACAAAGGTGAGCCAATGGGCTACCAGTACGAAATGCTTGTATCATTAGCATCGGATTTAGGGGTGAAACTTGAGCTTATTGCTGAGAATAATCCTGATGAAGCGTTGAAAATGCTTCGCAATGGAGAGGTTGATATTATTGTCAATGATCTTTCGAATGTCAAATCGAAGAGAAAAGTATTTAAAACCACTAATCCATATAGGCATACAAATCAGGTTTTAATTCAACGAAGGAATTCCTCCGAGAATGGCAGTAACTTGAATACTTTCATAAGAAAAGCAAATGATTTAGCTAATAAGAAGGTATTTGTTCAGAGTTATTCAGCATCTGTAAAGGTTCTAAATAATTTCATCCAGGAAAATAAAGTTTCTCTTAAAGTTGTGGAGGATACAAAAAATGATGAAGAACATCTCATCGACCTTGTAGCATCTGGTTCAATTGATTATGCTGTGTGTGATTTTGCAGTAGCAAAAATCCAGTCTACCATTTACTCAAATATTGATTTTGAAATGCCAATTGGAGGTGCCTATAATTTAGCGTGGGCTGTAAATTCAGGCTCGACCGATCTATTACAAAAAGTTAACGATTGGCTTAGCACATTTCCGAAAACAGCTGTGTATTCAAGCATTTACAGCAAATACTACGATAATCCTTACATGGCGATCATAAAAAAGAGCGATTTCTTTTATGCTTCAAATGGTAAACTCTCAGTTTTTGACGAGCAGATAAAATCTGAGAGTAGTAGTATTAACTGGGACTGGAGGCTTGTGGCATCGCTTATCTATCAGGAGTCAAAGTTTAACCCTACCGTTCGCTCTGAGAGCGGAGCATATGGTTTGATGCAGTTTATGCCAGTTACTGCTGAATATTTTGGTATTGATCAAGAGGCACAACCAAGCGTACAGCTGAAAATGGGTATACGTTACCTTAAGATGCTCGATAAATATTTACAGGATATAAAGATTCCCGATGAGGAGCGGCTGAAATTTGTTTTAGCAGCATATAACGCAGGTTACGGGCATATTCTCGATGCTAGAAATTTGGCTAGAAAATATGGAAAAGATCCCAATGTATGGGATAACAATGTTGCATTTTTTATTCAGAATAAAGATGAATTTTACAACGATACCGTTGTACGTCATGGTTATTTAAGAGGATCGGAAACATATAAGTACGTAAATGAGATTTTAGAGCGTTACGATCATTATAAAAATATCATCAAGCAGTAATCAGCAGCTGTAAAGTTCAATAAATTCTGAAATTATCATCGCTGTCGCCCCCCAAACATCTTCGCAATCGACTTTTATATAGGGTGCTTGTATTGAGTACTCTTTTATGTTTATTGTCTTGTAAAAATGATTCTTGGGATTTTTCAGATGGAAAATCGGAACTTCAATGGTAAATTCAACCTCTTCGAGGTTAAGGTGTAATTCAGGTTTATCTTTGAGTAAACCTATAACAGGTAGCACTTCCATATTACTAACAGGAATAAATAAGGTAGTTAGTGTACCTAAAACTTCAACTTTTAATGGATCGATCCCAACTTCCTCTTGTGCTTCACGAAGTGCTGTATGAATGAGCGATTCATCTGATTCCTCAAACTTTCCTCCAGGAAAACTTACTTGACCGCTATGTACACCATCATAAGCTGCTCTTTTAATAAGCAGTGTACATATTTTATCGTTGTTAGGGTAAAGTGCGATTAGAACAGCACTTTTTCGAATAGGCCTATTTTTATCATAATTTCTAACCAATCCATCTTTATGTGATGGTGCCATGCGTAACTGAGCAGCATTCCCCGGAAGAGGTTGCTGAATGTTTTGCCTTATTTCGTTAAATAGTTTATCTGACGAGGACATTTTAGAGATATAATTCACCTTAAAAATAGGATAATAGATACATTTAAACCTAAATTTGGGTAACAATAATTTTTGAGTTTAGTTTTCTTGCTCTTAATATAAAGAGAGGAAAATTATATAATGAAATTAACTAAAACCACTACAATGGAATCCTTAGTAGCTAAAAAACTCAGAGTTGAATGGGGAAATAAGCCCTGTAGCCACACTAAAATTGAGAAGGAATACTACGGCGACACCCACACGCTCGATTATGTTTGCCTACAGTGTGGAAAAGAGTTTAATGTCCTTGAGATGCTTGAAACTCGCGATAATTTAAGAAAGAGAAAAAAGCAGAGCACTCAAGTTGCTTAACACTAAATAAAAAGCGAGGTGAAATTTTTACCTCGCTTTTTATTAGAAATGATTTCTAACTAAGCTTTATTCTTTAATATAACAACTTCGATAATCTTTTTTGATAGTTCATCGGAGATTGATAGTTTACTCTTAAGCATTGCAATTACAGCTTCTTCTTCTGAGGCAACAGTACCATCGGCGAGAACAAAATCAACAGCGTTGGTGTAAACAGATGCACTTAATTCAGTAGGAATTTTCGCTACTGCTTTATCGAGCAAAGCCTCTAGGCTTTTAGTTTCTTTGAGAATGCGTTGAATTTTCTTCATTGCATTGCGAAGGTCGAACTTGCGGAAGGTAGGTCTGCTAGCAAGTAGGTTGATAAGGTTGATCTCCTCTTCAGGAGCAATTTCGCCATCAGCGGCCATACATGCAAAGATAATTGCAAAAAACGCCTCTTTTTCGTTGGAGATTTCAGTTGAACCTCCCAAGTTAAAAAGTCCCATGAAAGTTAATTTTAGTTTGTTTTGTTTTTTAACGGAGGGCAAAATTAACACTTTGGGTAAATAATTGAAGTTAAAAGGAGTTAAAAAAGGTGCCTCAATGGGCACCTTTCTGTATTCGACTATTTTTATTTTACTGAATTCTATAAACGGTTATTCCGTAGTGCTCCTGATCGTAAGGCGGGGTATCGTTCCAATTGCGATAGGAGTGGGAGCCATCGGTTTCGTAGTAAACGGTATAATCGCCTGCTGGTAGAATAATTGTACCGTCAAACAATCTATTTTTTTCAGCACCTCCAGCCCTTTCGGAAGTTCTATAGGTCATTTCCCAAACAATTTTGTCGGTGCTGCTATTCTTTATCCAACCGAGGTCAACCAAATCGCCATTATCTCCTTCACCAATGGCGAAAATTCGAACTTTTGTTTCTTTGTCAAGGCTGAAGGATTTCTTAATTCGTTCATCATCCTGAACTCTAACAATCTCTGCTAGAATTTGACTATTTGAGGATGCGGATTGAGCATCGGTTAAAACGAACGAATCTTTATCCTTATCAACAAGGATGCTTAATCCCCATAGTTCAGGAACTAAAGGTGGAGCAACATTCCAATCCCCAAAAGCATGCGAATCGTCGGTTACAAAATATGCGGTATAGTTACCTTTGGGAAGATCAATCTCTTGATTTACTATTCTGTTTTTTTCTCCACCACCTGCATACTGACCTTTTCGCTGAGTAAATTCCCAAACGGTGATATGGGTGTCGGTGTTTACAATCCAACCATAATCGGCCATGTCAAAATCACCAGAACTTTCACCTTCACTCAAAACTCTGATTTTCATATCCTTTTTAAGGGTGAAACCCTGCGATAAATATGCATTGTTTTTTGCTTTATTCATCTTTAAAACGAAGGGATCCTCTAGTTCTATTGTCTTAACCTTTGATTTATCGCCTTCGTCGGGCCATACAGTAACTCCCCAGAACTGTGGATCGTAAGGAGGTAGCACATTCCATTTGTCGTATGAGTGTGAATCATCAGATATATAATAAAGGGTGTAAGTGCCTATAGGTAGTTTAATCGTTTGAAAGGACGATTTATTCTTGCTACCACCGCCTGCTTTTTTGAAACGGGTTTCGTTATTTGGCCAAACTTTTTCATAGGTATTGGAGTTTACAATCCATGCAAAATCATTGAGATCTCCATCCGATTGTTCCCCAATCTCCATGATATTTAGATTGATATCGCTAGTTACCGTAAAACTTTTCTTGATACTCTGGTTATCACCTGCTCGAACAACTGAAACTAGTGCATTAGATGAGAGCTCGTTGACCTTTTTATCCCAAGCAGTTTCGGTAAAATTAGCGCTCGGTGCAGTAATAGACATAGAGAATTTTGAAGCATATTTATCGCTAAACGGCTCGCTATTACCATTGACATCGTTAAAGATTAGGTTGAATAATTCCCCAAGATCGCTGATGTGAAAGTTGTAATTATTTTTACCGTAGCGACTATCATTCATTCCCGCAGCATAGTAAACTTCATACTGTCCTGCGGGAAGTTTAACCTCTTTCTTGAATCCAAATCGGCCAGGATCATTTCGCTCAAAGAATTTATCATTTGCATCCTCAAGCAAGTTCCACACAACCTTCCGCGATTTGCTATCAAGAATCCAACCATAGAACATTAAGTCGTTACCAAGTTTTTCGAATAGGCCACCGAATCCTTCAACCATAATAGTCGATTCTTTCGAAAGAGTGAATGCTTTCACATCAATTCTTCCTGGCTTTTGGTAACCAATCGTAATTTTACTTTCCTGAGTTTGTGCACTTGTAACAATTCCTTGTAGAAATAGTGCACAAAGAATTGCTAATGAAGCAGCTAAATTTTTCGATTTCATATAAATTTTAAATTTTAAGGTGATGCAATATTATATCTTATGACATAGGACGATTAATAATAGTATTAGTTACAGCTTATAATTAAGTAAATGTATAAATATCCTCGAATAGTCATTTAAATTTACATCCGTGATATCATTGTTGGACTTAAAAGAACAATTCAAATGAAGATTGCCCCATTTAAGCTTGAGCGCTACTTTGCCAAATACGAGTTTTCAGCTAAGTATCTACTTTCAAGCTCCGATTGCGATGGTTTTAGAATGAATGATATTCTAAGCATGGCAAATATTGAGGAGCTAAAATTGTGGCAAAACTTGCAGCTTGGCTATACCGAAAGCCAAGGATTACCGATGCTTCGTGAGGAAATTACAACGTTGTATTCGAATATTTCATCAGATGAAGTGATGGTTTTGACTCCCGAGGAGGGTATTTTTGTCGCTTTGAATTGTATCCTAAGCAAAGATGATCATGTTATCTGTATGGCTCCGAGCTATCAATCGTTGCATCAGATTGTAAGTAGCATTGGTTGCGATATCACCTTTTGGTTGCCAGATGAGGAGAAGGGTTGGTACTTCGACCCCAACGACATTGAGAAGGCAATAAAATCCAACACTAAATTGATTATTGTTAACTTTCCTCATAACCCAACAGGTTACCTACCATTGCTTCCAGATTTTCAAAGAATTATTGATATTGCAAAAAAGCATAATCTAATTTTATTTTCCGATGAAATGTACCGTTACCTTGAGCATGATTCTTCCTTAAGATTACCTTCAGCAAGCGATTTATATGTTAATGCGGTTTCGTTATCGGGTTTATCGAAAACATTTGGTTTGGCGGGTTTGCGAATAGGATGGCTGACTACTCAAAATCATGGATTACTAAAAGAAATGGCGACTTTTAAAGATTATACAACCATTTGTAACAGCGCTCCAAGTGAGGTTTTAGGATTAATCGGATTGCGCCATAAGGATTTATTGATTGAAGCGAACTTAAAGAAGATAAAAAGAAATCTAAATCTTTTGAATGAGTTTATTGAGCAGTATAATCATGTTTTATCTTGGTATAAGCCAAGTGCCGGCACAGTAGGTTTGGCTAAGCTGAATGTAGATATTCCTAGCTACGATTTTTGCGAGAAAATTGCAAAAGAATCGGGGATTATGATTGTACCGAGCGAGATGTTTGATTTTGGCAATAAGCATATCCGGCTGGGCTTTGGTAGAGAAAATCTTCCAGAGGTGCTTGATAAGTTTGCTCAAAATTTCATATAGAGAAAAAATAGTAGCTGTAAAACAAGTTTTTTATTGATTGATTATTTTTAGGTTTGCTTAACTTGCCGAGGAGAAACACATTACATTTTTTTGAGATAAACCTTTTGGCTCCGAGTCTATCATACGGATAATTACTAATTACCAAAAATAGAACCATGAAACAAATACCATTTCTACTAGTCATCTTAATTATGTTTGGATGTAAGCCGCAAGAGGAAAAATCCTCAAATCCATTTTTTAGCGAGTACAATACTCCGTTTAATGTACCGCCATTCGATAAGATTGACACTAGCCATTATCTTCCTGCATTTATAAAAGGTATTGCAGAGCAGCAGGCTGAGGTTGATGCAATTGTTAATAATATCGAAGCGCCAACTTTCGACAATACAATTTATGCACTCGATAAATCAGGTAAACTCCTAGGTAATGTTGGCCGAGTTTTTTACTCTTTAAACTCTGCAAATACTGACTCAGCAATGCAGGCAATTGCGCAGAAAGTTGCCCCTTTAACAACTAAGCATCGGGACAATATTTCGCTAAACGAAAAGCTTTTTCAACGCATAAAAACAGTTTACGAGAATCGTGAAACAAGTAATCTTGATGCCCTTCAGAAAAGAGTGGTTTCGAAATACTACACCGATTTTGTTCGGAGTGGTGCAAACCTGAATGAAGCAGACAAAGAGAAATTGCGCGAAATCAATCAGAAATTATCTACCTATTGCTTAAATTTTTTGGAGAATCATCTTGCTGAAACGAACTCCAACTTTAAGCTGGTAATTGAAAAAACGGAAGATTTAGCAGGGCTTCCACAACCCGTAATTGATGAGGCAGCAGCCAAAGCAAAATCAGTAAATCTAGAAGGGAAATGGGTTTTCACGCTACAAAAACCAAGTTTGCTTCCATTCCTTCAGTATTCAAAGAACAGGGTGTTGCGCGAAAAAATTTACCGAGGTTATTACATGCGTGGTAACAACAATGATAAGTTCGATAACAAAGAAAATCTTTTAAATATTGCAAACCTAAGAGCCGAGCGTTCAAAGCTGTTAGGATATAAGACCTATGCCGATTATTCAATTAGCGAGAACATGGCAAAAACCCCCGAAAAGGTTTATGATTTCCTAAATAAGTTGATGGTTCCTGCACAAGAAGTGGCGAGGAGAGATAGGGACGAGATGCAGAAGATTATTGACAAAGAGGGTGGAAAGTTTAAACTCGATACATGGGATTGGTGGTATTATGCAGAAAAATTACGGAAAGAAAAATTTGACCTTGACGAGTCTGAGATCAAACCTTATTTTGCCCTTAATAACGTTCGCGAAGGGATGTTTTATGTTGCGAATAAACTTTACGGTTTAACGTTCACAAAGCTCACCAATGTTCCAGTTTATCACCCCGATGTTGAAGCATTTGAGGTTAAAGAGGCCGATGGAGCTCATGCTGGTGTTATTTATATGGATTATTTCCCACGTGACAGTAAGGGAGCGGGAGCATGGTGTGGCTCTTTCAGAGATCAGTCATATGATGAGAAAGGTAAAAGAGTGGCACCAGTGATTACTATGGTTTTGAATTTTACTAAGCCAACTGCAGATGCACCATCTTTACTTACATGGGATGAAACAAACACCCTTTTTCATGAGTTTGGACACGCACTTCATGGTCTATTTACCGATGGAAAGTATAGCCGAATTGCTGGAAACATTCCTACCGATATGATTGAACTCCCATCACAGGTTATGGAGAACTGGGCTGGAGTTCCAGAGGTTCTGAATGTTTACGCAAAAAACTATAAAACAGGAGAAATTATTCCTAAAGAGCTGCTAGCTAAGCTGCAAAAGAGTTTGGTTTTCAACCAAGCTTTTGAGACCGTTGAATATATTGCAGCATCGGTGCTCGACCTTGATTGGCACAGTATACAAACCCCCAAAAAATTAGATGTGCTTGATTTTGAAAAGAAATCGATGGAGAAACTAAACCTGATGAAGGAGATTATCCCACGTTACAGAACAACATACTTTGCCCATATTATTGATGGCTATGCAGCAGGTTACTACGTTTACCTTTGGGCTGCAGTTCTGGATTCCGATGCATTTCAGGCTTTTGTTGATTCAGGTGATATTTACAATAAAGACCTTGCTGCCAAGTTCCGCAGGTATGTTTTAACCGAGGGTGGAAACGACGAGGGTATGATTCAGTACGAAAAATTCAGAGGTCAAGATCCATCGCTTGATCCACTATTGAAGAAGCGTGGGTTAAAGTAATTTAACTTTATATTATTTACTTAGAAAAGGTTGCTCTGTAAACAGAGCAACCTTTTTTTATGATACTGGTAATTATTACTCACCTTTTTATTAGGGCTAATTTCCCATAAACTGGCTGCAATAAATACCTTAACAATTCATTAATCTACCACTTGTTTTGTGGGCAACTTTCAAATACTTGGCGAACTTTAGCCGAAAGAATGCAACCACAATCGGAGCATTTTAAACCTTCAATCTCCTTAATGCTGTCATCGGGCAGTAGCTGTTTCATCATTGTTTCAACTGCAGATGGACATGCTGCGCATATCGAAGCGCGTTGATGGGCAACCTCCTCAACCTCTTTATTAGGGAATACATAATTCTTAAATCCTTGAACTATTGCCTTAAACCTATTATCCATTTTTCTCAGCCCTTTTTCAATATTTGTGAAAGCGTAAAACTATTAAAAATATGTTATAAAACATTGTAGAATTGGATTTGTTCAGTTAATTGGAGCCAAAAATACATTCAAGATAATAACCAATTAGATGTTTGTGATGTTTAAAGAGTTATCATTAAATGAAATGGGGTGAAAATCATTCTTTTCGATGGCTTGTGCAACCTATGTAATGGTTCTGTAAATTTTATCATTAAACGGAATAAATTAGGGATCTTTAAATTCGCATCGTTACAGTCAGAAATTGGACAATCTCTGCTAAAACAGCTTTGTATTGCGAATGAAACGATAGATTCTATCGTTTACATTAATGATGATAGATACTTTCTTCGGTCTGCTGCTGTACTCAATGTTTTAAAGGATTTAGGGGGCAAATGGAAACTACTCTATATATTTATTATTACCCCCAAATTCCTTAGGGATTTAATTTACAACGCCATTGCCAAATCAAGATATAAAGTATTTGGGAAAAGGGAGAGTTGTATGGTTCCTTCCGAAAATATTCGAAATCGATTTTTAAAATAGAGTAACATATTTCCTCTATTCTTCAGAAAAAAGTAAGGCTTCAAAAGAAAAATGCCCTTCATTGAAGGGCATTTCTTTTCTACTTCCTAAATCTCCTAATAAACGCCTCCACTTCTGGAACGCCACCTTGGTAAATTAAATATCCATTATAGGGTTCTCGTTGGGTAATCTCATCGTTAATTGGTTTAAGCATTAACCGTTTTACCTCCTCACGATCATTGGTTTGTCCTAAAACCCAACCTAACTTTATGTAGGCTGTTTCGGGTATCATATTTTCGAGAGGGATAATACCTTTAGCCATAAGGTCGCGACCAGTATCGTAAACGTACATATGAACGAATCCCCACAGGGTTTGTACGGTCATGAATACATGGACTCCTTTTTTGTATGCTCGTTCGATAGCCGGATACAAAGGTTTGTTGATATGACCCAAACCTGTTCCTGCAATGATAATCCCTTTATAGCCACTTTCAACCAAAGAATCGATAATATCGGGTTGCATATTGGGGTAGTAGTAAACAATGGTAACCTTTTCCTCGAAGAAGGGAAGAATCTTAACCTTTCTATCCTTGCGACGGTGATTATACTCCTCCTTTATGGGCACCACTCCTTTGCGACTAACCGTTGCAATTGGAGTGTCGCCAATGGTGCGGAAAGTGCTTCGGTACGAGGAGTGCATTTTACGAACGCGTGTTCCCCTGTGCAGGAAACCGTATTCGTCGGAGGTTGGGCCAAACATACAAACCATAACCTCTGCGATATCGGAGTGACCTGCTGCCGTGGTTGCGTGCATTAGGTTTAGCGCGGCATCGCTGCTTGGTCGGTCGGAGCTGCGCTGTGAACCAACTAAAATAATTGGAACGGGTGAGTTCTGAACCATAAACGTAAGCGCAGCAGCAGTATGGCTTAATGTGTCGGTTCCGTGACCGATGATAATTCCATCAATACCATTTTCAATCTCCTTGCCAATGGCAATTGCTAAAGCCTTATACTGCTCAGGTCCCATATTCTCGCTGAATACTGCGAAAAGCTTCTCGGTGGTTAGGTTGCAGATATCAGCTAATTCTGGAACGGCACCATAAAGTTCACCTGGTGAGAAAGCTGGTATAACAGCACCTGTCCTGTAATCGAGGCGCGATGCAATAGTTCCGCCAGTTCCTAAAAGTTTAACTTTTGGGAGATTTGGGGTAACAGGAAATTCCTTTTCGGGAATTTTATAGGTAGCCTTAAAGTACCCGGTCTCTTTCATCCTTTTTATGGTAACGATATCGATACCGATATTGTAACCCGTCTCAATCTTTAGTACAATATGCTGATCGTCGTCGTTCTCCGAACGAGGCAGAACAGTTCCCTTAAATTCACCACGGGATGTTTCAATTACTGCTTTTCCCCAAACACGAACGTTATATTTTTTAAGCACTTCAAGCGCTTTGCCTTTATATCCTTGAAAAAAATCTTCCATTGTATCTGAATTTTCAATTTATAATTACGCTTGTTTTGCAAGCTTTTTCTCGATGCTCTTTTGCAAATCTTTTAGGTCAACATTGCCTAATGCCTGACGGTTCAGCTGTCCCATAACCCAGTTCAATGCAATCTTGGGTGAATCACTTTTCGAAACCCGAATTTCACGAAACTTCTCAAGCAGATAATCGATAGGAGCAAGCATTTCATCCTTTGTTCGATGTTTGAAGCTGAGACTTGTAAGCACCGAGTTAAAGTCCATATTTGGGTGTTGGTATATGGTTGGTAGCATCAGCTTTGCAAGGGATGGCTGTAATTTCTGCGTATTTAGAAATTCAAACATTTCAACAATTCTATTGTAGGTAAAATCGTTATGCTTCTCAATTTTTCCTTCAACATATTTTAGTTTATGCCCTAAGAAAGTACCAGCAAAACGACCAGATACACCCAACTTTACTAGCTGCTCAATAACTGGAACAAGATTTTTCTTAAGTAGATAGGTATATGTATCGGATGGTATATTCCAATCCTTCATTTGTCTGTACCTGTCAGCAATATCCATTGGGATATTTTTGCTCAGATTGTGGATATAGCTTTGCTCTAGTGGAATAGGAGCAGAGTCGGTGTCAGGATACATACGATCGGCACCCGGTAAAACCCTTTCGAATAGTGTAGTTCCGTCGGCCATTGGGCGTCGAGTTTCTCTAGGAACACCTTCAAATGCCATGATGCAACGCTCCTGAATTGCCTCTAAGGCAGTAGGAATATCGCTTTCAATCCCCCAAATAAGAACGATCGCATCATCCTCAGATGCGTTGAGGGTTCTTGATAATGCATCTAGGTCTTTTGTGTCGAGAGGAATATCTAAATCTTCGGAGCTAGTAATGTTTGGTTTTTCAATTCCAGCAATTACCTTTAGTCTATCGCTTAGCTCATTAGCAAAACACTTTCCGGGTTGAGTAAAGTGTGATAGAATCCCTTTAAATTGGGGTAAGCAAATTGCAACAACTTTATAACCTTCATCAAGATAGCTGACTACAAGTTCATTTTCGATGCCAACCTCGCGAGGATCGATAGTTACATGTTTCAACTCCCATTTTGCAGGTGTTTTCACCTTCTCGAGAAGGAGTTTACGGATATTTAATAATGCCCACTGACGGAAACATTCGTTATGCGAAAGTTCAGGAATCCATTTTAGGTGAGAAACACCCTTGATTTCAACCCTTGTTCCTCCCTCGCAGCTAACATTAGTATCCTGACGGGCAGCACCCATGCCTGTGCGAACCTTGCCTGTACTGCGATTTAGAAAACGAATGTATTCTCCTGCTTCTCGAAGTTCATCGGGTGTAAAGCATTCGGGGTGGGTAACCGTTTCGATTAAAGGCATACCCAGCCTATCGGTCTTATAAATTCTTTGATGTCCAATGTCAGATATTTCGCGGCATGAGTCCTCCTCAATGCTTAGCTGGATTAACCCAACTTTTTTATTCTTGAGCTGAATTGATCCCTCTACCCCAAGAATTGCAGTACGCTGAAACCCTGTTGGAATCGATCCATCAAGGTACTGTTTACGGGTGATATGAACCTCACCAACGATATTGAGTTTGCTTAATAAGGAAATTTCTAGCGCGTACTCCAACGCCTCCCGGTTAATTGGGAATGGTGGAGTATCGTCAATCTCGTATGTGCATGTTGTTTGGTTATGAATGCGATAGGTTATATCCTTGCGGGTTTTGAACTCCATAAGTGCAGTTCCATCATATTCACCCATTTCACTGAGCGTAGGTCGCATGTGACGGATAATTTCTGCATGGTAATCGTTGCTATCGTGAAATATGCCCGCAGGGCAACGACAGAAAAGTTTCTTTTTAGTTTTTATCTGCTGATGAACCTCAAGCCCTGATTTAAAGCCTATACGTTTATAATCTTCAGGTTTTGCTTTCTTTCGGCCTACGTAGCCGATAGATTTCATAGTACTTTGGTAGTTCTTATGTGGGTCGAACTTTTTAGTAGGAGACGAACTTTTTTTCATGCTAACTCAGGTTATAGTTGTATAAAAATACCCCAAAATAGGAAGCCCTAAATTAGCTTTGTTTCTTTTGATTGCAAAGAATGTGAAGGGTTAGAATTTACAAGTTATTAACCAAGTGTTAAAAGAATTGGAGGGTCTTGATTTTAAATACCACATTTAATTTTTTTCCGTAATTATTCAGTCACTAAAATCTATTCAACAACTGATATGAAAGCTACAGATTCACAGATTTAATAAATATTAAAAATCATAATTGTAGCTGTAAGGTCATACTTTAAGATAATTGTTTTTTTTGATAGGGCTGGAAATTCACAATCTGTGAACCTGTGGCTTTATTTGGGGTGAATAATTACACTTAATCAAACGTAATCGTTTTTTCAGGGCTTATCCTCGATATCACCATCGATGGAACAACTAGCATGGCGATGGTCACAAAAAAAGTTCCAATATTCAACATCAGAATATGAAATGCATTAAGATAGATAGGTACTGTAGATAGGTAGTAACTCGCCTCATCGAGTTTTATGATTCCAAACTCCTTTTGGACAAGGCAGATTGCAAGACCTACAAGATTTCCGAAGATTAAGCCTCGAACAACGATAAATCCTGATTGGATAAGAAATATTCGTCGGATAAGCGGATTAGCCGCTCCCATTGCTTTCAGAACGCCAATCATCTTAGTTCGTTCAAGTATTATAATTAATAACCCCGATATCATGTTAATACCAGCAACTACAATCATAATTACAATCAGAATAATAGCGTTCATATCCTGAAGGCCCAACCAATCGAAAATAGTGGGATACTTTTCAATAATGCTTTGAACCTTCAGCCTTGAGCCATCGGCAAAAAAGACCAAACCAGCAATATCATCAACCTGTAAAGTTAAATCCTCAATGTTGTCAAAATCATCAACTAAGATCTCAAAACCTGATATTTGATCCTCTTTCCAATCATTTAATTTTTGAACATGCCGAATATCAGCTAGAATAAAAACCTTATCGAATTCGCTCATCTTTGTATCGTATATTCCCGATACAGAAAACCTTCGAGCTCTGGGTGGGGATTGAACAAAGTACATATCAAACTTGTCCCCGACTTTAAGTTTAAGCAGTAACGCAAGGGTTTTCGATATAAGTGTTTTATTGGTTGTAGCTGTATCGGAGAGTTCAAATATTTCGCCTTCAACCAAACTTTTTTTGAAAAAACTCCAGTCAAAATCAGGTCCAATGCCTTTAATAACTACTCCTTGAATATCTGTATCGGTTTTAATGATACCTGGTTTTAACGCAAATATCTGAACATGCCGTATCCCTTTTATTGCCTTAACTTTTGGAAGGCAGTCCTGATTTTTACTAATGGGTTGAGTCTCATAAGAGCGATTGCCGTCGTAGTTTAAAATTTGAATATGGCTACCGAAACCTATCGTTTTTTCGCTAATCTCCTTCTTAAAGCCTGTAACTACTGCAATTGAAATAATCATAATTACCAAGCTAAGGGCAACGGCGATGGTGGTAATACGTATGAACGGGCGCGACAGGTTTCCGCTTCCGCCGCTTTTGCTCATCAGGCGCTTTGCTATGAAATTTTCGAGATTCACTAAGAAGATAATAAGTTGATAAGATAATAAGTTGACAAGTTAATAAGCAGTTAAGTTAATGAAATATGAATATCATTATCTTGTTGCTTGACACTTGTCGCTTAAACAGTTTGCTAAGATAATGGTTATTAGTTAAATATTTATTTCCTTCCAAAATCGGCAGGAATCTCACCCCAGATAGGCGTTTCCCATTTTATTATTGGGTTTCGCCAATTATTCTCCTTTAGCCATCTCTCGGCACGGTCAATTAGCTCAAAGAGTATTTCATTTTCCGATGATTTAATAAGCTTTGTGTTTGCTTTCCGATTTCGAACCCAAGCTAAAGCAGTCATCGAATCTGTGTAAATAGGCAAACTGCTCTTTTCTCGCTTAAGCAATGCTAGAGCATGAACTATAGCTAAAAACTCACCAATATTATTGGTCCCATCGGGGTATGGACCTTGATGAAAGATTAGCCGTTTGGTTTGTGCATCAACACCCTGATACTCCATATCGCCGGTAACGGTGTTGCACGCTGCATCAACGGCAAGTGATGGAAACACTGGTTTAGGCTGACTTTCATCAATACCGAAGATAGATTTATTCTTAGTGCTTTTTGTAATATAGCTCTCGTAAGTACTATTATAAGCATTTTCAGCGGCAACTCGTGTTGGAAAACCTTTGAACCTAGCGTTTGGGTAGTTTTTTATCTGTTTTTGGCAATCATCCCACGACTCGTAAATTCCAGGTGTTTGACCCGACCACACAACGTAAAATTTGCTAATTCTTGCCATCTAATCTATTTGTAGGATTATTCAAAATCGGGGTAAAGTAGATATTTTTTTCGAACCTTCTTGAAATCATTCAACGGCTTGCTCCAACTTTTACAAATTGTTTCAGCATCTAGACCTTGTTCTATCTGCTTTTTAAGTTCAGGTGTGCCCGATAGATTGACGAAGAATTTATTAAAAAAAGACTTTTTATCATCAAACATCTTATAAGCAAAGATTAACCATTCAAGGTTGATACTGGGATTATCCCGAAAGTATTTTTGTGAATATTCTCGGAGATCGAAACCATTACACTCTTGATCCTTATAGGGAGGATTTTTACTTGCACCAACTTTTTCAACAGGTATGTATGAGTATCCTGTTTTTGGTAATGATGGATGCCCGAATATTTGAAATGGATAATCGGTGCCTCGCCCAACGCTTATGCATGTCCCCTCAAAAAAACCGAGCGATGGGTAAAGCAGAACGGCAGTCTGATTTGGCAAGTTTGGTGATGGGCGTATGGGGAGTTGATACATCATTTTATGGTCGTAGTTTTTGCAAGGTATCACTTGAATGTTGCATTGAACACCCTTCTTAAGCCATTTTTCGCCATTAATCATTTGTGCATACTCTCCAATGGTCATCCCATGAACCAAAGGAACTGGATGCATGCCTACAAAGGAATGGTAGGCAGTATCGAGTATTGGACCATCAACATAAAAGCCATTTGGGTTTGGCCTATCAAGAATGATTAAGGTAATATTCTGTTCAGCACATGCCTCCATAACATAATGCATGGTTGAGATATATGTGTAAAAACGGACTCCAACATCCTGCATGTCAAATATGACGATGTCAACGCCTTTTAAATCTTTAACAGTAGGTTTTTTATGGCTTCCGTAGAGCGAAATAAGCTGTAATCCTGTTTTTTTGTCAACCTGATTTTTAATAATCTCGCCAGCATCACCCTCGCCGCGGAAACCGTGTTCGGGGCAGAATATCTTTTTAACTTTTACTTTCAGATTAAGAAGGCTATCCACTAGGTGAGTTTTGCCAATGGTTGATGAGTGGTTGGCTACTACGGCTATCTTTTTATGCAAGAGAAGAGGAATATATAGTTCGGTTTGCTCTGCACCAACCAGCAGATTATCTTGCTGAGCGTATGCTGAACTACCAATTATTAGGGCAATTGCTAAGATGTAAATAAAACGCATTCTCAAATCGATATGAAATTATTTACTAAAGTAGGAAAAATCGAGCAAACAATAGGCTATTCAATTATTGTATATAAAGAATGTCATGGAATTGCTTCCATGACATTCTTGAAAAATAAAATTAACTAATTAGTTTGTTTTTCCAGGATACTGCTTTAGGGCTTCCTCTAAGCATTTCATAGCATTTTTTAAATCTTCAATCTTTAGAACGTAAGCAATACGAACCTCATCTTTACCAGCACCACATGTTGAGTAGAATCCAGTAGCAGGAGCAAGCATTACGGTTTGATTGTTGTACTCAAAGCTATCGAGAAGCCATTGTGCAAACTTATCGGAATCATCAATTGGCAGTTTCACTACTGTGTAGAATGCCCCTTTTGGTTTTGGGCAGTAAACCCCCGCCATCTTGTTTAGGGCTTCAACCATGTAGTTGCGACGCTCGATGTACTCATTGTAAACCTCATCGAAATACTCTTTTGGAGTAGTCAACGCTGCTTCAGCTGCAATTTGACCGTATGAAGGAGGAGAAAGTCGTGCTTGTGCGAATTTCATTGCGGAAGCAACCACCTCTTTATTCAACGAGATAAGCGCACCAATCCTTACGCCGCACATGCTATAACGCTTCGAAACAGAATCTAAAAGGATTACATTATTCTCGAGTCCTTTTAGCATCATTGCTGAGAAATGGGTTTCGCCATCGTAGCAGAACTCACGATAAACCTCGTCGGAGAAAAGATATAAATCGTGCTTTTTGATGATGGTTGCTAGCTGCTCTAGCTCTGCTTGAGAGTATAAATAACCTGTTGGGTTATTCGGGTTACAAATTACAATACCCTTTGTTTTTGGAGTAATCAGCTTCTCAAACTCAGCAACTGGAGGTAACGCAAAATCTTTATCGATATAGGATGTAATCGGCTTAACAATAACTCCCGCCTGTAGCGCAAAACTATTATAGTTTGCGTAGAATGGCTCAGGAATAATCACCTCATCACCAGGATTTAGGCAGGTCATAAAAGCAATGGTAATTGCTTCAGATCCGCCAGTTGTGGTGATAATATCATTTGGGGTGATATTGATGCCAATTGACTTATAGTAGTTAGCTAAACCTTTGCGATAGCTCTCGTTACCAGCAGAATGGCTATACTCAACAACATTTAGGGGGTTATTTTTAATGGCATCGAGGGCAATCTTTGGGGTTGGAATATCGGGTTGACCAATATTTAGGTGATATACCTTACGACCCTTAAGTTTAGCCGCCTCAGCGAATGGAACAAGCTTACGAATTGGGGAAGCGGGCATCGCTTTGCCCTTTTCGGAGATAATTGGCATAACTAATAATTAGCTAAATGAAATAACTATTTACTTGGTTGTTTTTGTGCATCAGCCTGTGGTTGAACTTGTGGGTTAATAATTCCTTTGATGGTAAGAACTACAGGATTAACCGCTGCATTAGAGTACACCCTAATGACCTTTTGGAAAGGTCCAACGAGGTTTGTATTATAACTAATGGTAACTTTACCTTTATCGCCTGGCTTAACAGGTTCTTTAGTCCAATCACCTTTTGTGCAACCGCATTGTGGTTCCACGTTTATTAATACGAGAGGGACTTTGCCGGTATTGGTAAACTCGAATACGTAAGTGCTATTGGCACCATATTCAAGAGTTCCATAATCGTGTTCAAGGGAAGTAAATGTAATTTCACCTTTTTCTTCAGCCACTGAAGTTTGAACTGTTTGTGCGCTCAGCATTCCAAAGAAGAAAATTGCTGAAATTGAAAGGATTATCTTTTTCATTGGTATAAAATTAGGTTAAATGATTATTTATTATGTATGAAAAATTGTCATAGTGTTGTGAACTTCTAAAATTATTGGGTTCAAAGGTATAAGAAATTGATATTATAACGAATGATAATTAAAAAGGTTTTTATCTCAGATATTAAGTTATTGCATAATTTAACACAATTTGAGTGCCAAGAAGGAAAGAATTAAGAAGTTAATCGGAATTATCAGAAGTTAATGAAGTCAGAGAAGTCAGAGAAGAAAAGGACTGAGAGTTGTGAAACGAGAAAAATTGCCGACGGCAAGCGATTAAAAAACAACGATTAACTAATCATTTCTAATATAGCATTCATCGTAGCTGCCAACAATTTCGAACCCAACTTTTCGATAGCAGCTTATGGCTGCAATGTTATCCGCTTTTACATTTAATCCGATATAGTTTACGCTTTTCTTTAGCTCTAAGCATAGATGCGATGTAAGCTTATACCCGATTTGCCTGCCTCTAAATTCGGGAAGCGTAGCGATGTTGCCAAGAGCAGCAACGTTATACTCTTCGGAGTAAACATGAATGCCTGCAATTCCAACAAGTTTACTCTCTACAAAACACCCAAAATATTTTTGAGTTTCGAGCATCCGTTTATCAAACCAGTTATTGGGGTAGGCAGCTGAATAAAACTCATTGATAACTGGAATATCAATGATTGATAACCTCCTAATATTGTCATCGGCAATCAAAGATGGAGCTCTTTTGAGCGCCATTTTATAGTGTGGTCCATACGATTCGATGATATTCTGTTTGCCAAAAACATCAATAAGATTTGGGCTAAGATGTGCGTAGAATTTGGATGGCAGGATTGATCTCGCTTTACTTAAAAGCTGGTGTGCTGATTCAAAATCTTTATCATAAATTGCTAGTAGCGTAGGCGTTGACATTCCAACATAAAGCAATACGATGGCTTTAATTTCATCGCCCTCTTTTAATGCGTACCAGATTGTTTTGGGCCAAAAAAAATCATCCAGATCACCGATAGAATAAACCTGAAGTTCTGGTGAGGTCATCAAGAACTCAAGGATTTCGGGTTTGTTGTGAAGGATATGAATATCCATGAAAATTAATAATTCGATTTCCCCTTTACTACAACCTCAATTATCTCCCTTGAAATAGTGTTCTCCGCTTTTTTTACAGCCTCTTTGTAAGCTTCCATTCCCGCTTGTTGGTAATCGAAATGGGAGCCTAGGATATTATCTAGCAGTTTGATATATACCTCCGTTCCCGATTTGTCTTTTACTGAAATTGTGGCATTTAGGATTGTTTGCTTATAGTTCCCTGCTTCACCCTTGCTTTTGGTCGCGGCTATTATGTTAATTCTATAATCAGCCTCCATTTCCTTGTCGGTGGTAGAATAGCCTCCCTCAAGGATTTTGCGCTTTAATCCTTCGCTTATCGGAGTTGGGTTTAGCTTGGTATCTAAATTGGTTTCGCTCGACGAGAAATAGAATAGCGGTTTTAGAATGCTAATGCTAATGCTGGCCTCAGGTGCTCTGAATCTGTTGAAAAGTTTGCGAAGCATGAAATCGGTTGTCGCTTCGTTGGCGATATTTTCTAGGTTTAATGTGGCGTTTAAAGTTTCGGTATTCTTATTCGATCGTACTACATCAATGGCAAATGAGGCTAATCCGTTATTGTCGGTTTGAATTTTACTGATTCTCAACGGCGTTTCGGTATAAGTGCCCGAGAGCATAAGTCCATTCAGGGGTTGCCCATTTTTATACGATACCTTAAATTCAAGAGAACCAGCTGCCAACGGTTGACCCTGTTTAATCTTAAGCTGCTTATTGCTTGCTTCAATTCGGATGGAAGATAGAACCTGTGTAATCTCTTTTGAGATTTCGTTTCCGAGGTAAATATAGTTTCCTTGATATTGAACCTGAAGTGGGTCGGCGAAATAGGGCTTTAACGGTTCTAAAGCTTTGATAAAACTGAGTAACGCTAACCGAACATCACCAGTCTTTTCTGCTGTAATTGCTTTATCGTAAAGGTCGAGGGCTTTTGTTACCGCTTTTGATTTTCGCTCCTCTTTGATTCGTTGATAATCTGCTTTTGATAGCCGATAATAAACCCAGTAATTATTCAGGTCTTCGTAATTTCCAACAGTTTCATAACCCTCCAAGTCCTGTTCGGCTAAGGCTTTAATTGTTTTGGAAAAATCTTCGCTGAAGCTAGAGTTGCTTTCAAATGTTGAAAGCACTGAATTGGTTGAAATATTAATTGATATATCACTCGCCATATCTGCAAGGGCATTTTGCTTTGCTGTTTGCTGAGTTTGGTTTAAGTCGGCTGTCTTGCTCGCTGAGCCAATACCAATGTAGTAACCCGATGAAGTCGGTCGGGTTTTAACCCAAGCAGGAGCGGGTGGAAATGTTGTAACAATCTTCTTTGAGCCGCCACAACCAGCAAGAAGCATGGCTGTAAAAAGCGCTATGGTTAATTTTTTCAGCTTCATAATATTTTATTCTTCAGGATTGTAGCTATTAATTTTTCTGGCTACTCGTTCTGATATGCCATCAAAAACCTCAGACTTTAGGGATTCAAGACTTTTAATGTTACGACGAGATTTAAGAAGATTTTTCAGGTTGTCAACATCAGCTGATGAGTCATTTACCTTATCTTTTGGTGAATCTCTATCGATATGCTCCCAGTAACCAGGCACAAGATGGCTACCGTTCCCTTCAAAAACGATATAGTGAATTTCATCAGAGGCGTTAACTTCCATCGCATCGGAAACCAATAATGCAGACGATTCTGTTGATGTTAGCTGGTATTGGAACGAACTAGCAACTTGGTTTGTTTGATTATATTCTGTGTACGAAACCTTATTGTATTTGTAATTCTTTTTCGATTCACCAGTTACAGGATCTTTAACAATGAATTCTTCCTTAATAAAACCTCGTTTATCTTGCTTTTCCAACTTCCCTTCGATAGTTCTAAAACTCATTAGCGATCCAGAGAATATAGCCTTTGCTGCAAGCATTTTGCCAACCTGAATATCAGATCCCTGATTTAATCCGCGGTGTTGCTCCTGAATCAGCTGATTTGTATTCTGATTATCGATAACTTTTACAAATGGATTTTTAAGACCATTCAAAGATGATTTTATCTTACTCTCAACAATTACTTGTAGATTTTCATAGTTTGTTTTATTCTCAATTTTATTAAAAGAGATGGTTACCATTCCCTTTGCCAAAGCCTCATCGCGAAGTTCTTTTGAGTCTTTATAGGTTCCTTGGGTACGAATAATCTGATCGAAGCTTGCATACGATTTACGGTACATCCCGGTGTTTAAAAATTCTTTTCCCTGGCGATAAACCGGCTCGCTTTTTGAAACCTTCATCAGCTCATCGGTATTGCCATAGCCAGGCTCAAGTTGCTTAACTTCAGCAAGAATATCTTCCGCCTGTTTAAATTTTTCGTCTTCTAATAAGAGCTGAGCATCATTGTAAATCTTTTCAACGTATTTTGCTTTTGCATCTTTAAATAGTTCAGGTGTACGTTCAGTCATAATGAGTTCAACACCTAGTGATGCAACCTGATCTTGATACGCTTTTGCATCTAAATAGCTGTAAACAGTTTTCTTATTATCACCTGCATCATATGCTCCATTTACAGTAAGTACTTTTTGGTCGAGAAGTCGTTGACCATTTTTCTTTAGCCCAATCCGAGCATCTATATTGTTGGTGTTTGCTTGTAGCGATTTAAAGTACGCTTGTGCAGCCATCTCATACATTCCGGCCTGTTCAAACTTTACACCTTTTTTTGCATATCGTTTCGATGCGCAGGATGTTCCAAAAGCCACAGTGGCAATTACAAGGATAAAGAGTAGATATTTTTTCATAGGGATATTTTTTTCAACTAGAAATTTACAAATCGCATGCCTAAAAATAGATATTAAAATCTCGACTAAGGTAAATATTCGTTTGCTTTTGAGCAAGTTCTTAGGGTTCGCTAAAGCATCATTTTATTTAATAACTCTTAGTCCTATAATTCCAACAATTATAAGTAAGATGAAGAATAAACGGAATAAATCATAGGGTTCTTTAAAAAGTAAAATGCCCAATATCACTGTGCCAACTGCGCCAATTCCAGTCCAAACAGCGTATGCAGAACCTACGGGTAATACCTTTAATGAAAACGTAAGCATTACCACGCTTATAAGCATGAATCCTGCGGTAAATATGCTAGGCCAAAGTTTGGTAAACCCATCGGAGTATTTCATACCAATTGCCCAACCCGTTTCAAAAAAACCTGCAATTATTAGGATTGTCCAAGCGAGAGATGTTTTCATGTGCCTTTATGAATGAGCTACAAATCTACCAAAGAAAATGTATAGCGACAAGTGGCAAACGATAAGTGACAAGTGGAAAGCGAAAAATGGCAAGATTACGAAATTTCTTCTATAACTTCTCAGACTTCTTCTATCCGTAGATTCAAGAAGCAAATGCAACACAATTGAAGAAATTCACTTTCGGATTACTAAATTCAAGGTTCTTCCTAGGTCTTCTGTTAATTTTGTGCTGTATTTGCTTCTTGAATCTACGGATAGAAGAAGTCTGAGAAGTTATAGAAGAAATTTCGTAATCTTGCCATTTT
>JANYLA010000125.1 GCA_025361485.1 Bacteroidales bacterium | reverse complement strand
CACCTTGGAAAGAACTCGATATAATAGGTGCTTTTGTAACAAGAAAAATTCATCAAGCGATTGATGAAAATGATATCCTAATTGCAGATATTACAACTCTGAATTTTAATGTAACTTATGAGATTGGTTATGCAATTGGTAAAGGCAAACCTATAGTATTATTAAGAAATAACTCTATTAAAGAACAAAACCCTTTTATTAGAGAAGTAGGAATATTTGACACCATTGGTTATAAAGAATATTCAAATTCAGATGAATTATTTAAAATCTTGTCTGAATTAAAATCTAATACTTTACTTGGCGATAATTTGAGCATAAATACAAAAGCTCCACTATATTTATTAGAACAGAAATATAAAACTGATTACGCCATTAGGATTACAGCAAGAATTAAGAAAGCAAGATATATTTATAGAAGTTTCGATCCTAATGAAACACCGAGGTTATCAGCTTATGATGCTATTAATCAAGTGGCTCAATCTTATGGTATAGTCGTTTGTTTATTATCAAAAGAAAATAATGATTATGAGATTCATAATATTAGGGCAGCATTCATTTCAGGTCTAGCTTATGGCATGAATAAAGAAATATGTTTACTTCAACAAGGCGATGATCCAGTACCTATTGATTACAGAGATTTTGTAAATGTTTATTATGCAATAGATGATATTGATAATATCATAGCAGATTTTGCTGGTAATATTGCTGAAGCTTTTCAAGAAGGCAAAGATTTGGACAAATCTAGAAAAACTACTTTTTTACAAAAACTTGATTTTGGTGCTTCTTCCGCAGAAAACGAAATGCGTAATTTACAAGCATACTATCTTAAAACAGATTCCTATAGCAAAGCACTTAGAGGTGAAACTCAATTAGTTATAGGTCGAAAAGGTTCGGGAAAAACAGCAATATTTTTACAAATTAGAGACAAAGAAAGGAATAAGCATAACAATGTCGTTCTTGACTTAAAACCAGAAGGTTATAAACTAATTAAATTCAAAGAATTAGTTTTTAACTTCCTGAAAGAAGGTACTTTTCAACATACTATAATGGCCTTTTGGGAGTATATATTACTTCTTGAAATTTGTCATAAAATCCTGATTACTGACAGAAAAAAACATATTGTAACAACCGAACTATATGAGCCATATAGAGAGTTAGAAGAAACCTATAAAGCAGAAGACTATTTAACAGAAGGCGACTTTTCTGAAAGGATGTCAAAGTTGATGGAAAATTTGGCCAAATCCTTTAATCAAAAGTATGGTAATGCAACTAATATTTCTCTTTCAACCCCAGAGATAACTGATTTACTTTACAAATCAGACATATGGAAATTAAGACAAAATTTAGCTAAATATCTAAAGAATAAAAATAAAGTCTGGTTACTATTTGATAATATTGACAAAGGTTGGCCGTCTTCAGGATTACAGCATGAAGATCTAATAATTATTCGTACATTAATTGATGCCGCTAGAAAAATCCAGAGAGAATTTGTAAAGCAAAAAATTGAAGTTTATCCAATTATTTTTCTAAGAAATGATGTCTATGAATTGTTAGTTAGTGAAACTTCAGACAGGCAAAAGGAAGCAAAAGAATTACTCGATTGGACTGATACTGATTTATTGAGAGAAATAATTAAATTAAGAATAATATCAAGCCTCGACTTAGAATATGAGGATTTTGACAAAATTTGGAGGAAAATAATCGTAAGTCATTACAAGGGTGAGGAAACTTCTGAGTATTTAATTGAACGTTCGTTAATGAGACCAAGATTTTTAATTAACCTAATAAATCAGTGTAAAAGTAATGCTGTAAATTTGAATCATACCATTATAGAGAAGGAGGATATTGAAAAAGGAATCAAAGCTTTTTCTTCTGATTTGTTAACAGATATTGATTATGAAATAAGAGATATATTTCCTGAAATTGGTGATGTTCTCTATAATTTTATTTCTGCAAAAGCTAATCTAAATAAGGATGACTTGCATAAAATCATCTTAGAGAAAAATGATAATAGTTTACACTTAGAAAAAATAATTGATCTTTTGTTATGGTATGGGTTCCTCGGTATTAAAAAGGACAACGAAGAAACCAAGTATATTTATTCAATGAATTACAATATGAAATTACTTAAAGGTTTTATTCAAAAGCATCAACAGAATATTACTTATCTTATAAATCCATCATTTTGGCCGGCTTTATTGATAGAAGAAGATTAAACTATAGCCAATCGGCTCTTTGGAGGAGAAAGGACTTAATCAAATCCGTTAAGGCTAATTAATGGATAAGAAATTTCTTTAAAAGATAATTAGAGATTTTAACTACAGTGTTATGGTGCAAATCCTTGGGGCAATTAAAAAAGCACCTGCGCCATTTAAGGTACAAGTGCCTCATCTTTAAGTAGCGAGAGCCGGGGATGATCCGGCGACCTCATGATTATGAATCATGCGCTCTAACCAGCTGAGCTACCTCGCCATTATGTCAATTCTTTCTTGGTTTGCTCCGCCGACCTTCCCGATTTGCATCGGGACGCTCTAACCAGCTGAGCTACCTCGCCATCAGAATTGAGGTGCAAAAGTATAAAATAATTTTTATCCACCAAGTTTTTATTCAACGAAAACAAATGGGTTAATAACAATAACCAACCCATCGAAACAGTTATTACTAATAAAAAAAACTAAAACAAAACACATTGTTAATAAAAAGAATTTCAATATAAGTGCTTCGCATTCTTTTTTTTATATCTTGCATAAGAAGTAAAATAGAATGTAAAAACAATTAAATTTTTCTGATAAGAGTTATAGTACAAATCATGGAAGATGTAAGCATATTAAATAGAATTGAATTAGAGTTTACAATAAATACTTCACCCCATTTATTGTTTAATAGATTATCAACCCCATCGGGGTTGGCAGAATGGTTTGCCGATGATGTTAACTTATCGGGGAAAACGTTCACTTTTGTTTGGGATGATATTCAACAAAAGGCAGAATTACTTGAAAAAAAAGAGAATAAGAGCATAAAATTCAGATGGCTAAAAGAAGGTTCTAATCCCAAAAATTTCTTTTCTTTCAAACTATCGTCCCACGAACTTACCCGCGAACTTTCACTTCAGGTTATCGAACAGCTTGATGACAATGAAGATGTTGAAGATGCTATTTCTTTATGGAATAGCCAAATCGGAGAACTGAGGAGAATTTTAGGTGTTTAACCTCTATTCACTTTTCAACTACACTATTTCTTAGAAAAATCAGTTACTTTTGTCTGTGGTAACTAAAAAAATCCATTTGCTTAAGTGAAGACTTTACATCGATTCATTCTAAAATCCTATCTAGGACCTCTCGTAATGACATTTTTCATTGTCATGTTTATCCTATTGATGCAATTTCTATGGAAATATATCGACGACTTAGTAGGGAAAGGCCTTGAATGGACAGTCATTGCAGAGCTACTCCTTTACATGTCTTCAAACCTAATCCCTATGGCTCTTCCATTGGCCACATTACTTGCAGCATTGATGACTATGGGGAATCTTGGCGAAAACAATGAGCTACTTGCCATGAAATCAGCAGGCATCTCATTGCCTAGAATATTAAGTCCGCTAATCCTCATCACTATTGTCATTAGCATTAGCGCATTCTTCTTCTCCAATAACGTTTTGCCGTACACCAACCTTAAAACATTAACCTTACTCTACTCTGTTAAACAGCAAAAGCCTGAATTAGCAATAAAAGAGGGCGTTTTTACTACAATAAACGACACCTACAGTATCAAGGTAGGCGAGAAGAATCCGAAGACAAACTTGATGAAAAGAATAATGATTTACGATCACAGCAAGAACGAAGGCAATATTAATGTTACATACGCAGATTCGGGTTATATCAAGGTTACAAATGATGAGAAACGATTAATAGCAACGCTATACAGCGGAAATTCCTATGAGGAAAAGACAGAGAATTCAGGTGCAAGAAGAATGGAATTACGAAAATTTCCTTCTACCAAGCAAAAGTTTCAGGAACAAGTTATAATTTTCGAACTACAAGGAAATGGCTTACAAAGAACCGATGAGGACTTGTTTAAAAGCAGCGCTCAGGTAATGAATCTTCATCAGCTCTCAGTTGCTGAAGATTCACTCAAAAAACAGTATAGATTTAGAGAAGTTTCATTTCAGAAAAATATTAGAAATGCGGTTTTACCTAAAAACCAAAGTCAGGAAACGCTTGATACGTTGCGAAAAATAACCTGTTTCCTGTCGGGTGATTCTATATATGAATCCTTATCAATAAGAGATAAAAAAACTAATGTTGAAATAGCAATTTCTAATGCCAGATCAACAAAGAGTTACATATCATCAACAAGCGATGAACTATTCTCAAAAGGTAAATACATAGCTAAGCATGTCATTGAGTGGAATAGAAAATTCTCATTATCCTTTGCATGTTTTGTTTTCTTCTTTATTGGAGCACCTCTTGGCGCTATAATCCGAAAAGGAGGATTAGGCTTACCTGCCGTCATATCCGTTCTTTTCTTTGTCCTTTACTATGTAATTACGATTACAGGCGAAAAATTTGCCCGTGAACTTATGTGGCAACCTGCTGCTGGCATGTGGTTATCATCCTTCATATTGCTCCCACTTGGTATATTCTTATCGTATAAAGCAACTACGGATTCGGTTATCATGAATTCAGATTTTTATATTGAAGCCTTCAAAAAGTATATGACTTTTCAAAAAAGGATTCATGTAAAGATAAAGGGGATAAATTTTTCTAAGAAATAGCATCCGCGAATAACCCGATGAACATACTGATTCTTGCCAACAAACCACCCTATCCTGCTAAAGATGGAAGTTCACTTGCAACACTTTGTCTGACAGAAGGGCTTGCTAAATCAGGGAATAGAACAACCATATTAGCAATTTCAACCCCTAAACATCCTTGTAGAATTGAACAAATTCCAATTGAATTAAGGCAGTTAATTGATTTCAACCTGGTAGATATCAATACAAAGATTAGCCTTCATAAGGGAGTCATAAATTTTTTCTTTTCAAATAAACCTTACAATATTGAACGCTTTATTGATTCTAGTTATGTCAGAAAACTCACCCAAATAATAAAAGCGAATAGTTTTGATATAATTCAGATTGAAGGCCTTTACCTTGCACCATACATAAATACTATTAAAGAATTAACAAGCGTTCCTATCGTATATCGCTCCCATAACATTGAGCACGAGATTTGGCATCGATTAGCGATAAATGAAAAGAATTGGCTCAAATCACAATATTACGCCTTGCTGTCGAAGCGTATTCGCAAGATGGAAACTGACATTACACGTCAGGTTAATGCTATTGCTGCAATCACAAAACGCGATGAGCAGTGGTTTATTGACAATGGCTTCATCAAACCATCCATTACAATACCGATGGGATATTCAATTCCGAATTCATCGGAAATCTCAAATAGTTCTAATAATGAACTTTGTTTTTTAGGCTCTCTCGATTGGAAACCAAATCAGGAGGGGCTTATATGGTTCATCGATAAAGTTTGGCCTTCAATTCATAAAGAATATCCAACGCTAACCTTTCATGTTGCAGGAAGGAACGCACCAGCAACAATAAAATCTAAATTAAAAAAAGAGATTGGCATTTTTTTTCACGGGGAAGTTGAGGGTTCACAAAATTTTTTAAGTACATACTCTATTTTGGTTGCTCCAATACTCTCGGGAAGCGGAATGAGGGTAAAAATCGTTGAAGGAATGATGAATGGAAATGTTGTAGTTACAACCTCAATGGGAATTGAAGGTATCGATGCAATAAACCATGAACATGCTATAATTATTGACACCCCCTCTGATTTTGCTCAAGAAATAATTGAATTGATTCGTCAGCCTAAATATCGAGCAAGTATTGCAGAAAAAGCTCGTATTTTTGCAATGGAACATTTTGACAACTCAAAGTTGACAAAAGAGCTCGATATTTTTTATAAGCAGTTAATTTAATGTTAATTACAATACTTTTCTGGATACTTTTAGGACTACTTCTTTATAGTTACTTTGGCTATACGATGCTTCTTGCATTAATAGTGTATTGTAAAAAAACGCTACTCCTTAAAAAGGGGATTAGTTCAACCAATGATCTTCCAGACATTACCATAGTAGTTGCAGCCTATAATGAAGAACAAAATATTTTATACAAAGTTATTAATTCATTACAGCAGGATTATCCAAAGGACAAAATTACTCAACTATGGGTAAACGATGGTTCAACGGATAAAACGAAAGTATTATTAGATGAATACCCGTTTATAAAAGTTCTAAATCAACCCGAGCGAAAAGGGAAGATTGCGGCAATCAATCTTGCAATGCAGCATGTAACTACACCAATTACTGTTTTTTCAGATGCTAATGCAATGCTTTCGGCAAATGCAATCAGATTGCTTGTTGAGCCATTTTCAAAAAAAAATGTTGGATGCGTTGCTGGAGAAAAAAGAATTTCAATGAATTCTATTGAAAATGCTGCTGCAACAGGCGAGGGTGTTTACTGGAGATACGAATCGTTTATCAAGAAATTAGAATCAGATTGCAGTTCAACCCTAAGCGCTACTGGTGAACTATATGCTATACGCACAGAACTTTTCGAAAGTGTTGATAGCAATACAATCCTCGATGATTTTATTATATCAACAAGTATATTAAAGAAGGGGTTACTTGTAAAATACGTACCCGAGGCCTATGCCTGCGAAAGCGCCTCAGCAAATATTAACGAGGAGAAGAAAAGGAAAGTTCGTATTGCGGCCGGAAGTTTTCAAGCACTTTTCAGAAATATGGAGTTGCTGAATCCATTCAAGCATCCTTTTCTTACTTTTCAATTTATCTCTCATAAAATCCTTAGGTGGTTTATATTACCTCTTTCACTTATATTAATTCCTGTCTTTAACATTTTGATTCTTTTAGTTGAAAAGCAAAATATCCTTTATATCTTAACCTTGATGATTCAAATACTAATGCTAATTGCCATTATATTGGGGTGGATATTAAAAGACAAAAGACTATCAACAAAATGGATTTTTCTACCATATTACCTCTTTATGATGAACATTTCTATTGTTCAAGGGTTTTTTCGATTTGTAAGGGATGAGCAAAATGTAAAATGGGATAAATCTTTAAGACAAACCTGATAAATGTTTTGCATTCTATCATTTCAATACACTATTTTTGCATCACTTTTAAAAATGAGAAATTAGAAATGAGCACCAACCACGAAAGCAATAACGAGTTTAAGCTAAATACAATACCTGAGGCTCTTGAAGAGTTAAAGGCTGGAAAAGTCATTATTGTAGTTGATGATGAGGATCGGGAGAATGAAGGAGATTTTACTGTAGCTGCCGAGATGATTACCCCCGAAATTGTCAATTTTATGGCAATGCATGGACGTGGGCTCATTTGTGCTCCAATCCCTGAGGAACGTTGTAAGGAGCTTGACCTTGAGTTAATGGTCGGGAATAATACAGCCCTGCATCATACTCCATTCACTGTATCAGTTGATTTAAATGGATTTGGATGTACAACCGGGATTTCTGCTTCCGACAGAGCAAAAACAATTAAGGCACTTGTTGATCCAACGACAAAACCGGAAGATTTGGGCAGACCAGGACATATCTTCCCGCTTAAAGCAAGGGATAAAGGCGTGCTTCGAAGAGCAGGACATACCGAAGCCGTAGTTGACCTTACCCGTTTAGCAGGACTTTACCCAGGAGGTGCATTGGTAGAAATTATGAACGACGATGGTACCATGGCACGCCTACCCGAACTCATTCAAATTGCCAAAAAATTCAACCTTAAGATTATTTCGATTAAGGATTTAATTGCCTTTAGACTTCAATCAGACAGTATCGTTGAGGCAGGTTCAAGGGTAAAATTACCCACAGCCTATGGTGATTTTGAATTAATCCCTTTCAGACAAAAATCGAATGGATTAGAGCATGTTGTCCTAATAAAAGGAACATGGAAAAAAGATGAACCAATTATTGTTAGAGTTCACTCATCGTGTGTTACCGGTGATATTTTCAGCTCGCAACGATGCGATTGCGGAGCTCAACTTCACCAAGCCATGCAAATGATTGAGAAGGAAGGCAAAGGGGTTTTAGTATATATGAATCAGGAGGGTCGTGGAATAGGACTTTTCAATAAAATTCATGCCTATAAGTTACAAGAAGAGGGTATGGATACCGTTGAAGCGAATGTTGAATTAGGCTTTGAACCCGATGAACGCGACTATGGAGTTGGGGCAAGCATATTGCATGAGGTTGGTGTTCATAAAATGCGTTTAATATCTAACAATCCTGTCAAACGTAAAGGATTAGAGGGGTACGGGCTTGAGATTGTTGAAAACATTTCGCTTGAAATTGATTCAAACCCTCACAACGAGTTCTACCTTCAAACCAAGCGCGACAAAATGGGGCATTTAATTTTGCTCAAACCTAAGAAATAGTTTTCCTCAACAAACATGTATAAGGATGTTCGGGTTATATATATGGGCACTCCCGATTTTGCGGTTGAACCCTTAAAAGCACTATTTGATGCTGGCTGCAATATTATTGGTGTAGTAACCGTACCCGACAAACCAGTAGGTCGTGGGCAAAAAATCCAACCATCACCTGTTAAGCAATACGCTCAAGAGAATGGGCTGAAAATAATGCAGCCAGAAAAGCTCAAGAATCCTGAATTTATTGATGAACTAGCATCGCTTAAACCCGACATTGCTGTTGTTGTTGCCTTTAGGATGCTACCCGAATCAGTTTGGTCTATTCCTAAATTAGGTACATTCAATCTTCACGCATCTCTCCTACCTCAATACCGTGGTGCGGCTCCAATCAACTGGGCAATCATTAACGGTGAAAAAAGAACAGGAGTAACAACATTTCTCATCGACAAAGAAATTGATACCGGAAATATCATTTTTAGCGAAAGTGTAAGTATTTCTGATAACGAAACAGCAGGAGAACTCCACGATAAGCTAATGGTTATTGGAGCAAGCCTAGTTCTTAAAACTGTAAAGGCACTGGCTGAAAATACCATACAACCCATATCTCAAGATAAATTATATCTAGCAAATTCATCTATTAAATCAGCGCCAAAAATTTTTAGAGATTCTTGCCGAATCGATTGGAGTAAACCAGTACCAGAGGTACATAATTTAATCAGAGGATTGAGTCCTTACCCAGCAGCTTGGACAGAAATAATTTTTGATGATAGAAGCACCATTCAAGCAAAAATACTAAAGTCGAACCTGATTGAGAAGAATCATAATTTTGAAACAGGAACAATTATTATTGAGGGTAAAAACTTGCTGAATATTGCTTGCAGCAATGGATTTATAAGCGTTACGGAAATTCAACTTGCAGGTAAAAAGCCAATGAAAACAAGTGACATGCTGAATGGATTTCGAAATATTATTCCGTTAAAGATGCTTTAACAAGGTAGCCTTCAGCTGCTAGACATCAGACAAACTAAACCTCTATACTTGTCAGCTTGCGAGCTTCTCACTTCTCATCTCTCACTCGCTTCTTTTCACTTGTCACTTATTAACTATCCTTCGCCTTACGCTTTCTTAGCTGAATAACCTGCCCCACCTCTAACTCTTCGCCTATCTTCATTCTATTTTTACGGTACAAACTTTTCAGTTTAATACCATACATCTGCGAAATGGAGTACATCGTTTCACCCTTTTCAACAACATGAACCGAATGATTAACCTCGGCCTTTGTTCGCTTTGGTTGAATGTAAAGTTCCTGTCCTTCTTTTAACTGAGTTTCCTTGCTTATCTCATTATAGCTAGCCAATTGCCATGGTAACAATTCCAATTCCTTAGTTAAACTTGCATAGCTATCGCCTTTCTTAACATTAATATACTTTATTCTATTGCGAGTGTATACCTTACGATGCTTATTCAAATCGATTACAAACTTATCGATATCAACCAAATCGCCTAGACCTTTTGTGGGTGACTGAACCTCAACCGAAATTCCTTTATCATAGACATAAAGGCTATTCTCTTCAATTATCTTGATTAACATCTCTGCATAGTTGGGGTTGGTTGCATAACCTGCCTTTTTAAGACCATGCGCCCATCCTTTATAATCGGTTGGATCAAGATCAAATAGGATTGAATATCGACGAGCACCTCTTAAAAAGTCAGAATGATCTTTGTAAGATTTTTCGGGGTTCGAATACTTTCTGAAACATTCATTTTTCGCATCATCATCCTGATGAACGGTTGGCCCAGTCCATGTTTTATGGCATTTAATCCCAAAGTGATTATTCGCCCTGATAGCTAAATAGCTATTCCCATTATCGCTCTCCAATAGTCCTTGAGCAAGAATAATGCTTGCAGGAACACCCTGCGTTTTCATCTGGTAAATCGCTGCATCCTTATACTTGTTTATATACTCTTCACGAGTTTGCTTATTTTGAGCAAAAATCGCTAGGGGAAAAAATGCTAGAAGAAAAAAATAACTATAAAGCCTCATTGTTTTAGTTTTATCGTACAAAAGTATTAAAATGTAACGTTCTCAGTAGCTTATTCAACTAACTTTTGCAGGAATCAACCCAATTAATCCAAGTATTTTATACCTTTGGTGATGTTAATAACTATTCAAAGGAGATTCTGATCAATGAAAATAATCAAAGAGTCTGGATTTAGATTCACTGAATACACAAACAAAGAAGATCTCTCTACAGAGGATATTCAACTGATTGACAATGCAATTGAAGCACAAAAATCGAGTTATTCTCCCTATTCAAAATTCAAAGTTGGCGCAGCGGTTCTTCTTGCGAATGAAGAAATGATACAAGGGAGCAATCAAGAAAATGGAGCTTATCCATCGGGATTATGTGCCGAAAGGGTCGCTCTTTTCTATGCAGGGGTGAAATTTCCAAGTATTCCGATTAAAGCAATTGCGATAACGGCAAGTTTTAATGATCAAGTACCAAGTGAGCCTATTCCACCTTGCGGTGCGTGCAGACAGGTAATGATAGAGTCAAGAAATATTGGAAATGAACCCATGAGGGTGATTCTGGTTGGAAAAGATAGAATTTATGTGGTTGAAGATGTTACTCATCTGCTTCCATTCAACTTCTCGAGCGTTAATAATGCTGTAAATCAGTGATTTTAACTAGAACGAACCTACAATTTTACGGAATGCTGCATTTGGAGTAAAACCCTCTTCATCTTCGGAGTACTCAGGTAAAATTCTTTCAACAAAATACATATTTATTTCGCCAATATTTTTTGCTGCAATTTTACCCCTAAATGTGCATTTAAAATAATCTTTAATAATTTGATAAGTAGATTCTGAAATGTTTATTGCACCGGCCTCTCCCGACGATTCAAGCCTACTTGCAATGTTTACATCTCCTCCCCAAATATCGTAAGCAAACTTCCATTTACCTATTACACCTGCAATAACACTTCCAGTATGAATTCCTATCCTTAATCGCCAGACTTTATTTCCATCCCTTTCATCAGCAATCGCTATATTCTTCACAAATTTCTGCATCTCAAGTGCAGCCAATAGTATATCGAACGGATGACTTCGATTTGCACGAGGTAGACCACCTGCACACATATAGCAATCACCGATTGTCTTTATTTTTTCAATAAATCGCGTAGAAGTAATCTCATCAAAAGCCTCAAAATAACAGCTTAATACGTTAAGTAAAGCCTCAGCATCTTCATACGTTGCAGATATTTTTGAAAAATCAACAAAATCAGCAAAAAGAATAGTTACCTCTTTGAATTTCTTGGGTTTGTAAACCCCCTTCTTCTGAAGCGACCGAGCAACCTCCCATGGCAGAATATTCTTTAAAATCTCTTCGGATTTTCCCTTTTCAATCTCAACAGCTTCCTTCTGAGCCTCTATTTCATTACGTTGCTCATCAAGTAGGTTATTGGCTTCCTCTAAATGCTCCGTTAATGTTAAAAGGTGGTCGTGTTTTTCTTCAAGTGCCTTCTCCGTTTCGATCAAATCCGAGATATCGGACTCCATTACTACAATCTTGCTAAATTTTCCAGAATCATCAAAGATTGGAGTTAATGTAGATTGTATACTCTTAACTCTTCCCGACGGGGTTTCCCATACGTTATCGTAAACAACATAATCTTCGGATTGGCGACAACGCATCATCGCATCGTAAGTAGTTTTCTTTATACTCGGGTCGAAAAGATTTTTTCCAAAAATGCTCGTAAACTCATTTAATTTGCATTCATACAAACGCTCAAAACCACCATTAACCCAAATAATTGCACCGGAATTATCAATAATCATAATAGAATTCCCAGCACTATTAGCAGCTAATGAGACATCACCAAATTGCGCTGCCTGTTTTTTTAATTTCTCGAGAATATGACCCCGTTGTATACCTATACTTACCCTTTGAATTAACTCTCTTTTCGCAAAAGGATAATTAATAAAATCCTCAACACCAGCATGAAACAGAGTGATAGTATTTTCCTTTTCAGTTGTATTTGTTATAGCCATTAAAGGTATTTCCGAGGAAATGCCATCAACCTTTAAATCAGTAATCTGTTCAATTGATGATTCATCAATTTTACGAGCGTCAAATAGAATAATATCAGGCGAAAAGTCATTGATAACATAAAAATTAGATGATGTATTATTAATTCCTAAAATTAAGAAGTCATCAGTGGAATCGAATAACTTTTCAATTTCAAGAATCAGTTTAGGGGCATCACTAATTATTAAAACCTTATAACCCATTATAAAGATTTAAAAAATAACATGTCAAATATATAAAAATTCATTCCAAAGTAAATCCTCGGGGGTTGGGGCAATAATCTCAATGGCCTCAGATGTCACAGGATGAATAAAGCCAACCTTTCTAGAATGTAGATGAATACCACCATCAGGGTTTGAACGAGGAAAGCCATACTTTAAATCCCCTTTTATTGGGCATCCAATTTTTGTTAGCTGACTCCTAATCTGATGATGCCTACCGGTGATTAGTTCTATTTCTAAAAGGAAGTAAGTAGTAGTCCTCCCAACTATTCTATAGTTTAACTTCGCCTCTTTTGAGTCAGGTTTTGGTGTATCGTAAACGTATGATTTGTTCTGCTTGCTGTTCCTAAGGAGAAAGTGTATTAAAGTATCGCTCTCTTTAGGTGGCATATTTTTTACAACAGCCCAGTAAATCTTTGTTACTAAACCATCGTGAAAAAGTTTATTCATTCGCGGTAGCACTTTGCTAGTTTTCGCAAAAAGAACTACTCCGCTTACAGGTCGGTCGATACGATGAATAACCTCGAGAAAAACATTACCGGGCTTCTTATCCCTTTTCTTTATGAATGTTCTAATCTGCTCAATTAAAGGCTCATCACCTGTTTTATCGCTTTGAACGATATCGTGATTTGTTTTGTAAACTGCAATAAGGTGATTATCCTCAAACAGAATGCGTTCGGAAGTAAAGGTCATAGAGAGATATTACTAATATTGTTCTTTTTCATTAGGGAAATCGAGGCTCTTCACGTCGTTAATATATGCTTTAAATGCTCCATGCATTTCATCGTATAGATTATGATAGCGTCGCAAAAATCTTGGAGAAAACTCCTGCGTAATACCAAGCATATCATGAGTTACAAGCACTTGACCGTCTACTCCGTTTCCAGCTCCAATTCCAATGATAGGGATTTTCAAATCGCGAGAAACCTTAGTTCCTAACTTTGCAGGAATTTTTTCCAAAACAATGGCAAAGCAGCCCGTTTCTTGCAATATTTGGGCATCTTCAATCAGTTTATCAGCTTCATCCTCGTCTTTTGCACGAACTACATAAGTACCAAATTTATGAATGGATTGAGGTGTAAGCCCGAGATGTCCCATAACAGGTATCCCTGCTGAAAGAATTCTTCTAACAGATTCAACAATTTCTCGTCCTCCCTCAAGTTTTACAGCATCAGCACCACTCTCTTTCATGATTCTAATAGCTGAGTTCAAGGCCAATTTTGAGTTACCTTGATAAGTGCCAAATGGCATATCAACAACAACCAATGCCCTTTTTATAGCACGAACAACAGATGATGCATGGTAAATCATATGATCTAAAGTAATTGGCAGTGTTGACTCGTAACCTGCCATTACATTTGATGCTGAATCGCCAACTAATATAACATCTATTCCAGCAGCATCGAGTATTCGAGCCATTGAGAAATCATATGCAGTTAGCATAGCAATTTTCTCTCCTCTAAGTTTCATTTCACCTAACACATGTGTAGTAATTACACGGGACTTACTCTCGATTGACATTGCAGTATGTATTAATTAAGTGCGTATTCAAGACTTCAAATTTAAAGTATTTATTCAATTTACCCCCAAACCAAGGTAATCTTTATATTGACATTCTTTGCAAAACACAGTTATGTATGACGAATTGGCAGCGAATTGATTTTTTCTAAGTAATTACATTCTTTCATACCAGTAATTATTTAAAATAAAATTATAAAACTGCCATAATTTGCTCACTCCTTATTGAAAACCTGCCACAATTTCTTAAAAACGGAGGCAATTAGTGTTGGCATAGTGATTGAAGATACCTGTCAGCAATCAATTTGAAAAACATAAAACTCAATAGAAATGGGCAAGATAATTGGAATCGATTTAGGAACAACAAATTCATGCGTATCAGTAATGGAGGGTAATGAACCCGTAGTAATTGCAAATAGCGAAGGAAAACGTACAACCCCCTCAGTAGTAGCATTTGTTGAAAATGGTGAACGCAAAGTAGGTGATCCTGCAAAACGTCAAGCGATCACAAATCCAAAGAAAACGGTATTCTCGATTAAACGATTCATGGGTGAAACCTACGATAAGGTTACTATGGAAATTAAACGAGTTTCATATCAAGTGGTTAAGGGCGAAAACAATACGCCTCGCGTTGTAATTGACGATCGTAAGTATTCTCCTCAAGAGATTTCTGCAATGGTTCTTCAGAAAATGAAAAAAACTGCTGAAGATTATCTTGGACAAGAGGTTACCGAAGCTGTTATTACAGTTCCCGCTTACTTTAGCGATTCTCAACGCCAAGCAACAAAAGAAGCAGGAGAAATTGCAGGTTTAATCGTTCGTCGTATTATCAACGAACCAACTGCTGCGGCTTTGGCTTATGGGCTTGACAAAAAATCATCAGATCACAAGATTGCTGTTTTTGATCTTGGTGGCGGAACCTTTGATATTTCAATTCTTGAATTAGGCGATGGAGTATTTGAAGTAAAATCTACTAATGGCGATACACACCTAGGAGGCGATGATTTCGACCACGTTTTAGTGGATTGGTTGGCTGATGAGTTCAAAAAAGACGAAGGTCTTGATTTAAGACTTGATCCAATGGCTTTACAGCGATTAAAAGAAGCAGCTGAAAAGGCTAAAATTGAACTTTCAAGTTCAACATCTACAGAGATTAATCTTCCATACATCATGCCAGTTAACGGCATACCTAAGCACTTGGTTAGAACTTTAACCCGCGCACAATTCGAAAAACTTTGCGATAAATTGATTCAACGTACCGTTGAACCTTGCCGCAAAGCAATTAGCGATGCAGGATTACAAATATCCGATATTCATGAAGTAATTTTAGTTGGAGGTTCTACACGAATTCCTGCTATTCAGGCATTAGTTGAAAAAATTTTCGGAAGAGTTCCCAATAAGAGCGTTAACCCAGATGAGGTTGTTGCTGTTGGTGCTGCAATTCAGGGTGGTGTTTTAACTGGTGAAGTAAAAGATGTTCTTTTACTTGATGTTACGCCACTATCACTTGGGATTGAAACTATGGGCAGCGTATTTACCCGTTTAATTGAATCGAATACAACAATACCTACACGTAAATCGGAGACATTCACTACTGCATCGGATAATCAACCATCGGTTGAAATTCACATCCTACAGGGCGAACGTCCAATGGCAAAGGATAACAAAACAATTGGTCGTTTCCATCTCGATGGTATTCCACCAGCCCCACGTGGTGTTCCACAAGTTGAGGTAACCTTCGACATCGATGCGAATGGAATTCTACATGTAACCGCAAAGGATAAAGGAACTGGAAAAGAGCACCGTATCAGAATTGAGGCATCATCGGGCTTAACCGATAGCGAAATTAAGCGTATGCGCGACGAAGCGAAAGCTAATGAAGAATCGGACAAGGTGGAAAAGGAAAGAATCGATAAGCTTAACGCTGCTGACAGTTTGATTTTCCAAACCGAAAAACAGCTGAAAGAATTTGGCGATAAGATACCTGCTGATAAAAAAACTCCAATAGAGGAAGCCTTAGTTCGACTAAAAGAGGCTCATAAGAGTCAAGATATTCCAACTATTGAAAAAGCAACCGAGGAGTTAACCGCTGTTTGGCAAGCGGCATCTGAAGAGATTTACAAAAATACTCAAGGTGCTAATCCACAGGATAGTCAATCGTCAAATACATCATCGACTCAAAATCCAACTGAAAAGGATAAAGAGGTCACCGATGTTGATTTTGAGGAAGTTAAATAAATTTTAGTTAAATAAATGATAAGCCCTCAGCAATGAGGGCTTTTTTTATTGAAATCCGTTACCTTTGAGAAAAAAAAGTATGAGACTTATAAAAATCACCCTACTCTTACTGTTGCTTTTGATTGCTTTCACATCACAGTCGTCCATTGCATTTCAAAACGATACTATCTTTAATCAACGTGATAACAACAACCTAAAGCAAGGTTTTTGGAAAAAGCAATATCCTAATGGAAAGGTTGCATACCAAGGCTTTTTTAAGGATGATAAGCCCAGAGGTATCTTTAAACGATACCATGAAGGTGGTCCAATAAAAGCATTATTATCATACAATTCGGACGGAACTAAATCAAAAGTGAAATTCTTCTACCTAAACGGCAAAGTTGCTGCAGAAGGTTCATTTTACAACAATCAAAAGGATAGCGTTTGGAAATACTTTAGTCAAACCCAAAAACTTGTTTACGAAGAATCTTTCAGCAAAGGCAAAAAGGATGGCATTTATAAAAGTTACTATGACGATGGTTCCATTTACGAAACCATAAGTTGGAAAGATGGGCAAATGAATGGTGACCTAATACAATACTACCAAGATGGCTCATATAAAGCATATGCAAAGTTTTTAGCGGGTGTTCAAAATGGCAAAGTAAAAGTTTACAACTTTGATGGTAAGATTAGAGTTGATGGTAACTACAAAAATGGCCTTAAAGATGGGATATGGAAAATGTACGATATTGAAGGCAAACTTGTTGGTGAGATAAAATACAATAACGGTTTATCAGAGAACAACAACCAATTTCTTGAGAAGGAGAGCGAAATGCTCCAACAAATGATTTCCAACGCTGGAAAAATTCAAGAACCCTCTGTTGAAGAGTTCTTTAAGAAAATGGGCGGCGGTTACTAAAGCGATAAACCATTCTTTGATAATAAACCAAATGCTTTCTGCTGAAAAAATAACACTTTTCGAGTTAAACCAAAAGGTAAAAGAGGCGTTTGCCCTAGCCTTTAAAGGTCATTACTGGGTTATTGCCGAGATAAGCGAAACAAAAGAGAATAGTTCGGGGCATTGCTACCTCGAGCTAATCCAAAAAGAAGATATCAATGATACCTTAAAGGCAAAAGCCCGAGCAACTATTTGGGCTTACACCTACAGAATGCTTAAACCATATTTTGAAACATCAACAGGCAGACCATTATCAGCAGGCATGAAGGTATTGGTATTGGTCGAGGTAGTATTTCATGAGGCTCATGGATACTCGCTGAATATTACTGACATTGAACCAAATTTTACACTCGGAGATATTGAGCAAAAGCGGCGAGAGGCTATAGAAAAACTCGTTGCTGAAGGAGTTTTTGACATGAACAAAAGCCTTGAATTTCCCTTGCTCCCTAAAAGAGTTGCCGTTATATCCTCTACTACCGCTGCAGGTTTACAAGATTTTGTTAATCAACTATTCTCAAACAAATATGGTTACAAGGTTGAGCACACCCTTTTTGCTGCCAATATGCAAGGGAGTGGGGCTGAAGAATCGATTATTGATGCCCTTAACAGGATATACGAAAGCCAAAATGATTTTGATATAGTTGCCATTATTCGTGGAGGAGGTTCACAAGCAGACCTATCATGCTTTGATAGTTACTGGTTGGCAGCACATGTTGCACAGTTCCCATTACCCATCATAACAGGCATAGGACACGACAAGGACACATCTGTAGTAGACCTCGTTGCGCATAAAAAACTAAAAACACCTACAGCAGTGGCTGAATTCATCATTGATAAATTCTTTGAAGCCGAAACAATAATCGTTGAATTTAAAGAAAGATTAGTAATTGCCTTAGAAGATGTTTTTACTGCTCACAAACAACAAATTGAGCAACCACTAAAGTCGTTAATACCGAATATTATTCAAAGCACTTCAAATCAAAAGGTTATTCTTGAACGTAAACAAAGTAAATTTTCCCTTGTAATAAATCGTAATTTAGCAAGTGAACACGATTACCTTTTAAGAACAATTAAATCATTTGAGATACATTCATTAATGAAACTTACAAATTCAAAAAACAGTATAAAAGGGATAAATCAATCATTTGATAATAGAATCAATTACTTTTTCGCGAATCATAAAAATCTAACAGACAGACTTGAAGGGAAAATTGAATCATTAAATCCAATTAACATTTTCAGAATGGGTTATTCCCTAACAACTTTTAATGGGAAAACCCTTAAGGATTCAAAGTTAGTTGAAAAAGGATGTACAATTAGAACTATACTAAATCAAGGTTTGATAGAAAGCACTGTTAATTACTAATTTGATTCTTCTGTTTGAATGTTTTGTATTTGACTTATATTTTTTATACATTTCAACCTCAAAAAATAGAAAAGTGCTAAAAACTAAAATCTTTCTCCCATTATTGCTTCTGCTTTTATTTGCTAACGCAATTAAAACTCAGCAGTTGTATTCTAAAAAGAAAGTCGATAGTTTACTTATTCTTGCAAAAATTTACTCGGAAGAGGATAAGGTAATGCTTTATCAGCAATTATCGAAACAGTATAAAGGAAAAAATAACGACTCTGTTTTCTATTTTGCAAACCTTGCTTTAGAATCGGCTCAAAAGGACAAGAGCGACTTAAGTTTTTACGAGGCTTTTAAATGCCTTGGTGATGCTTATGCCGATAGATTTGATTATTCACTTGCACTTGAATCCTACTTAAAGTCAAAAGATTATTGCGAAAGAACAAATAATAAAGATAACCAGATTAACATTCGGTTATTAATTGGTAGAACCTATGAAAATCTTAAAAAAACTAGCGATGCCATAAATACCTATAATCAAGCTAACGAAAAAGCAAGGGAAATTGAAGATTATAAAAGTGAAGGTTTATTACTCAAGAGAATTGCTAGTGTTTACTATAGCATTAATGATTTAAACAAGTCCTTAGAATTTGCTATAAAGTCTGCAAACATATTGATACAACATAATATTAGTTCTGAATTAGCCAACACTTATCATTTCATCGGTTACGTACATATGGCTTTAAAAAATTGGGATCTAGCCGAAGAGTACCTTGAAAAAGCGAAGGCGTTGTTTTTGAAGGACAACGATATTAGCGGGTTAGCTGCAACCTTTAATAATTTAGGTGTTATTTACAACGAGAATAAAAATAATCAGAAGGCAATTGAATTTTACACCAAATCGCTTGATTACGCAAAGCAGCTTAATGATGATGACGGTATCGCAACTGCAATGAATAATATTGGAATGATTTACGTTGAGATGGGTCAATTAGAAAAAGGGCTTAAAAACTATTTTGAATCACAGGTTTATAGTATTAAACTTTTCGATAAATCTGGTTATACTAATACCTTTAATAATATTTCTGCAGCATATTTAGAAACTGGAAATTTACAAAAAGCAGAAGAATACGTAACCAAGGCCCTTCCTTTAGCAAGAAAACTTCCTGTTGTAGACGTCATTCAGGAAAGCTATCAAATTCTTGCCAAAATTTATTCGAAAAAAGGTCTTTTCAATAAAGCATTTGAATATCAAGGATTGCAGTTAGCATATAATGATACTTTATACAATCAACAGAAAACTAGCAGCATACTCGAAATGCAGACCCGTTTCGAAACGGAAGCAAAAGAGAAAGAAATTCAACTACTAAAAAAAGACAAAGAAATTAGTGCCCTTGAGGTTGACAGACATAAAATCCTTCAGAAATACTTAGTGCTTTCGCTTGTACTATTTATAGTTCTCGTATTTGTAATTCTTTTCAGCCAAAAACGTAAAAGAAAAGCTAGTTTTCTTTTATCCTTAAAAAATAAAGAGCTTGAACTAACAAATAGTAAGTTAATCGAATCAGAGCATAACCTTATGGAGTTAAATGCTACAAAGGATAAGTTCTTTTCCATTATTGCTCATGATCTTAAGAATCCATTTAATGCCCTTTTAGGATTTAGCGAGCTGCTCGAAAAAAACTTCGATTCCTATACAAAAGAAGAGGTTAAAGAGTATATAAATGTTATTTACGAATCATCACAAAGTCTTTTTAAACTTCTTGACAATCTATTACAGTGGTCTAGAACTCAAACTAAATCAATCTCCTATCACCCAGAACAGTTTGAATTACTGCCGCTAGTACAACAAGAGGTTATCTTTTTGCATATTAACTCCGACAAAAAGAAAATCACAGTCAATGTAATTATTAATGAAGCGATTACTGCATATGCGGATAAGAATATAATATCATCAGTAGTCAGAAATTTGATAAGTAATGCCATAAAATTCACAAACACCAATGGGAATATTGAGATTAGTGCGAAAGACTTAGTCTCCGAAATAGAAGTTTCCATATCGGATTCAGGTATAGGTATAGATACTGATGATTTAGATAAAATCTTCCAACTCAACAGTTCAATTTCAAACAAAGGAACAGCAAATGAGGATGGTACAGGACTTGGACTGTTGCTCTGTAAAGAATTTACAGAGATGAACCATGGTCGAATTTGGGCTACGAGCAATAAAGGTAAGGGGAGCACATTCTTTTTTACTATTCCAAAAACAAAAATTTCTTAGCCATTAACTTAATAACCCTTTAAACGCTCACCTGTTCTCCTTCCTATGCTAAAACAAATCAGCATGAGTTATTCAAAAGCAATTATACTCGCACTACTAGTTACGATAAGTTTGGCGGGAAGAAGTCAACCCACCAATTTATTAGAACTTGAAACATTAGTAAAACAAGCTAAAACTTTTGTTACTGAAGATCCGAATAAAGCGCAACAGCTAGCAAAAATCTTAATATCAAAGTCAAAGTCGTCCAATAATCAGAAATTACTCGTTGAATCTTATCTTATATATGCTGAATCGGGCATAAATTTTAAACTATTCGATGAAGCCAAGGTATATTTAGATTCCGCAATAGCTATTTCAACTCGAAAAAACTTACTCGAACAACAAATACACTGCTTAATACTATTTAGTAAACTAGGCAGCGAACAGGGTGATAACAATCTCTTTTTAGCCAAACTATCAGATGCTAGTAGCTTAGCAAAAAAAGCAAAATTAATTAACGAAGAGATAAGAATAGATTTAATAATGGGTGATTTTCTTAAATCATCAGGCGACTTTGACCGTTCATTAACTGCTAAGAAAAAAGCCCTAGAGAAGTCAATAAAACTAGGCAACAAACAATTAACAGCCGAATCATGGAACAGCATTGGAAGTACCTATTGGTACTTTAGCCATTTTCAGGATGCACTCGAAAACTATTATAAATCCTATATAATAAGGGAATCCTTAAAAGATACTCTTGGTATTATTGCATCGTTAAAAAACCTTGGGCTGGTTTATCGCGATCTCAGCAACTTTGATAAAGCATTGAGCCAATTAAATCAGGCTTTAAAATTAACTGACGAAACGAATAGCAAACTAGAAATTTCAGAAATATTAAACCTGCTTGGAAGTCTGCACTATCGTTTTAATCGTTACAACGAAGCGATACTCTATTATAAACAGAGCTTAGATATCAGAACAAAAAATGGGTTACTCAACTCCACAGCAAACACACTTGAAAATTTGGCAAGAGTTTATAGCCAAAAATTGCAATTTGACGATGCCTATAAAGCATTGGATGAAGCATTAAGAATAAGAGAACAATTGCAGGATCAATCAGCCATCGCATCAACTCTTAATGAGATTGGGAACCTATATAACCAGAAAGGAAATATCGCTGAAGCGCTTAGAAGGTACTTGATGTCGCTGAAGATTCGAGAAAAAGATGGAAACGATCAAGACATCGCAAAATCGTTAACGAATATTGGAATTACCTACAGAAAGTTAGGCCTAATCAAAAATGCAACCGTTTATCTGGAACAAGCTCGTGATCTAATTACTGAAGGAAAAGATCCTTCAGAAGCTGCTTATGTATTAATAAATCTTGGGAATCTATATATCGACCAAAAACAATTCGACATCGCCCTTAAGGTTTTCCAGGAGGCACTCACGATGAGAAAGAAAACGGGCGATGAGGCAAGCCTCGCTCGTACTCTTCGCAATATTGCACAGGTTCAAGCTCAAATTGGGCAAACTGATAAAGCACGGGATAATTATATCGTTGCCCTTAAATTCTCCCAGAAGTTAAATGATGGCAAGGCAGTTGCCGATACGTATAATGATTTGGGCAATTTAGAGCGTCAGGTTGGAAACCTTAAAGTTGCAACAAATTATTTCGAAGATGCAATAAAAATCTATGATGAATCGGCCAACTATGAGGGAAAGGCATTATGCCTTAGGAAAATTGGTGAGATTCAAATAAAACAAGAAAAATTTGACATCGCTGAGAAGAGTATTGATCAATCCATTTCGATAGGGAAAGAGATTGGAAACATGGTCTTAGTTCATTTTGGCTACTTGGCTAAGCACGAATTCTACAAATCAACAAATAATAATAAACTCGCCCTCGAATTCTTTACTAAACACATTAGAATTCGCGACAGCATTGATAATTCCCGAAGAAACGAAAAGAACCTAGAAGCACAACTCGATTTAGAGCTCGACAAGAAGAAAGAAGAGATAAAATCGATGGAAGGAGAAGTTCAACTTCTAAGGCAGGAAGCGATTATCAAGGAGTTTGAGATTAAGAAGCAACGGGTTTTAAAGTATTTTGCCATTGCCTTAGCCATACTAATACTTGGCATTGCTGGGCTTGCAATTTGGGGATATCGACAAAAAAAGAAACACAATCAAGCGCTAAAGGATAAAATCGCAATAATCCGCGACATCAACGACAAGCTCTATATTTCGGAAGAATCGCTTAAAGTAAATATTCAAACAAAAGACAAACTCTTTTCAATAATCGCTCACGATCTTAAAAGTCCGTTTAACGCGCTTGTTGGTTTAACCGAAATTCTAAGTGAAAGAGCAGGCACTCTCTCTCCTCCTGAGATAAAAGAGATAAGCACTCATATTAATAAATCGTCGAACAAGGTATTAACACTCATTGACAATTTGCTAAACTGGGCAAGGAGCCAAACAGGAAGGATTAAATTATATCCTGACTTTATCAGCGTTAAAGAAATAATTAATTCATGCATTGAAGTTGCTTTATTGTCGGCTCAGGATAAAAACATCTCGATAAAATCAGGTTTAAACGAAACCGACATTGCCTATGCCGACAAAGAGACTGTTACCACTGTAATTAGAAATATAATTTCCAATGCCATTAAATTTACCGGCACTGGTGGGGAAATAACTATTTGGGCTTACGTTCGAAATGAAAAAATTGACATATACATCACCGATACCGGTGTTGGCATGAGCAAAGAGGGAGTTGATCAGCTATTTCAGGTTGACAATAGCATTTCAACAAAAGGAACAAATCAAGAATCGGGAACAGGATTAGGATTAATTATCTGCAAAGAGTTTATTGAGAAAAACAGCGGAAGCATTGCCGTTGAAAGTGAAATTAATGTTGGATCAACTTTTATCATTACATTACCCAATCAAAAACAAAAAAATTAGCTGATATGTCGAAGAAACAACTGAACTACAACAGCGCAATAGAAGAGATAGAATCAATTATTAATAAAATTGAGAATCAAGAACTCGACATTGACGAGCTTTCTGAAAATGTAAAACGCGTTGCAGAGCTTTTAAACTTTTGCAAAAAGAAACTGAAGAGCACTGAAGATGAAGTTCAGAAAATCCTGAAAGAGTTCGATGATAAGTAGTGAAACGAAATACAAGCATCAAAAATATTCAACGAACAGCTATCACCTTTCAGCCTAATCCAGCTTCATCCTCCTAGGTTTAATCATATTTTCGGGCTCCAGAATCAGATCCAACTGCTCTTTAGTCAAAAGCCCCTTTTCAAGAACCAGTTCATATACACCTCTGTTATTTACTAGCGCTTCCTTGGCCAGTCGATTTGCCGTTTCGTAGCCCAAGAACGGAACAAGTGCAGTTATTAAACCAATGCTATTATAAACCATCATCCTACAACGCTCTTCATTTGCTGTTATTCCATCAATACAACGATATTTAAGAGTGTTCATTCCGTTCTTAAGCATCTCGATTGATTCAAAAATACTTTGCACAATAACAGGTTCAAAAACATTCAGTTCAAGTTGTCCCGCTTCAGCAGCCATCGTTACAGATAAATCGTTACCAATAACCTTGAATGCAATCTGATTTACCACTTCGGGTATAACAGGATTAACTTTCCCTGGCATAATCGATGAACCGGGTTGCATCGGAGGTAGATTAATTTCGTTGAAACCCGTTCTTGGCCCCGAGGAAAGCAATCTCAAGTCGTTACAAATTTTTGACAGTTTAACCGCCAACCGCTTAACTGCTGAGGAATACATGATAAATGCACCAGTATCTTGAGTTGCCTCCACGAGGTTTGATGCAAGAACAATTTCAAGTCCGGTAACCTTTCTAAGGTGATTAATAACGATATCGGTGTAGCCAGGCTCTGAGTTAATGCCGGTTCCTATTGCCGTTGCACCCATATTTACTTCAAGAAATAGTTTAGCGTTCTGATTTAACCGTTCAACCTCCTCTCCCAGCGTTACGGCATAGGCCTCAAAGCTTTGACCCAAGGTCATTGGCACAGCATCCTGTAGCTGAGTTCGTCCCATTTTAATGACATGAGCAAACTCTTGCGCTTTATTTCTAAAAGATTCAACAAGCGCTAAAAGCACCTGTACAAGCTTTTTATTTGAGTTTATCAGAGCAATCTTAACTGATGTTGGGTAAGCATCGTTTGTTGATTGAGAAAGATTAACATGATTATTTGGGTGGCAGAACTGGTAATCGCCTTTTTCGTATCCAAGAATCTCTAATGCACGGTTAGCTATCACCTCGTTTGCATTCATATTTGTTGAAGTACCTGCTCCACCCTGTATCATATCGACAACAAAATGGTTGTGAAATTTTCCGTTAACAATTTCACGACATGCTGAAACAATAGCGCTTTTTATGCTCTCATCAATCAAGCCTAAATCAAAATTAGCCTCAGCAGCGGCCTCTTTTACCAAAGCTAGCGCTTCAATCAGCGAAGGATAGAAATTTAAGGTTACCCCCGAAATATTAAAATTCTCTATCGCCCTAAGAGTTTGAATACCATAATAATATTCAAATGGAACATCTCGCTCGCCTAAAAGATCATGCTCTCTTCTTGTTTGTCCTGATTCGTATTGAGCAGCAGGATTAATCATTCGACTATTAACACTTCGCATGCGTCTTGAGATAACCCTTGCAATATTAGAGAAAATCTTAAGGGTAGTATCTGCATTTTTATTGAAAAAATCGCTGCTTATTGCATAAACGGTTGTTGGTTGAAGAGCCCTTGCTGAAGTTGAATGCGGGGAATCATTTGCCCAAGAACCTTCACCAAGAAAATCTCCCTTCCCAAAAAGGGTCAATCTTAGTTCAACCCCATACGGGTTGCTTTTATATAGCTCAACTTGTCCATCAAAAATGATAAAAATATCTTCACGGGGTCCGTTTTCTCGAAACAGAAGATCTCCAGCCTTATATTTATTTTCTTTCACACTCTTGGCTAGCCCAATAAATTCATCATTATTGAGGTTTCTAAAAAGTTCTATCTTCTTAAGAAATAAAAATGTCTCATTGATATCCATCGTGTCTCCTCCTTTTGTTTAACTTTAAATAGCCCAAATTAATATGGTAAATTTACTGAACAATTATTGAATGGATAAGTTTATTCATTTTTATTGAAAAAAGAACCCCGCCTTTAGAGCGGGGTTAACAAATACTCAATAAATTTTTAACTAAGGTTAATTTCAAACTCTTGCTTAACCCTTTCATTATTATATTCTAATGCTGCATTTTCGTTAAAGTACGATAAAATTTGATCGAGCATAACTACGTGTGTTGTCCCAAGGGCTGTATATCTATATAGATTATTGGCTAACTGCTTAACTTGATTCTGATTGGCAATTAATACTTGAATAGGATCGATATTACCAAATTTGACTACACCCTGAATTTTAGAAAGTTCATCGATATTTGTTGAAATGATATCAGCTAATTGTTTATACGATTGAAAAGCGGGTGTATTTCGGCGTGAAACAATTCCAATTACCTGCATAGTTGCAGGATCAATAATCGGTCCACCGCTGTTCCCTAAGCATGAAAGCCCATCGAATTGAAAGAAACGGTTGCCAAGGGAACCTGTAAAGAATGACGAAATGATACCTGAACGTAAAGAAAGATTTGGGCAGTTAGCGCTAAATGCGAGCATTGCAACTTCGTTTCCAATCTGGAGTTTCATTCTTTCGCTCAATTTCAGTCCATGTATCTCACTAAATTCAGGGAAATCAAGTTTAAAGATTGAGTAACCTGTTTGGTTATCGAATACTCCAATCTTAAGATCATTAATAAACTCTTGGTAAGGAATTTTCATCGATGCTACAACGGTATTGGCATCCTCATCAACAAAAGATATTTCAACCGTTTTTGCTTTTGGAATATAAAAAGCATAATCGGTTGTTACCAATGATTGGTTCACTTTGAATCCTGAAAGGGTATCAATGCTTACACCGCGTTCGTTTTGAAAGTTCAAACTACAAATAGAACTATGACATGACTTCCAGACTTGACTTAGCATTATATAAGGTTTTAGGTTATGGTAAAATCAAAAATTTATAACTATTGTAAATACAAAAATCATTGTAATTAAAAGGAAAACAATAAAAACTCCAACATCAAACTTTCCCAATGGCCCAATACTCTTATTTATAAACATTTTTATATTTTCCATTTTTTTTAATAATTAGTAAGACTTCCACAGTGGGTTTGACAATAAAAATCCCCGATTAATTATTGCAACTGATTCCTGACCATATTTCTCAAGAAGAACACTATCAAGGTTTTCGTCGCAAAACGATTCCGCAATACCAGCAATTACACGTTTATTATTAATCTTAAGTGTAACGCGAGTAAAATGGGCGATAAACTTCTGGTTTGGGCAATTGGGGCTGGTTAATAAAAAGCGGAACGATTCTGACTCTTCGATAAATTCCGATAAAATATTATTGAAACAGCTGCCGATAAAAACTATATACTGTCGAGGATAAGCTATAATTCCATTCAAAACTCTTTCTACAAAAGGTCTGCAAACCTTATAATTAATCATAAAATCTCTATCCGAAAAATCAGGAGATGGATATGGGACTAATCCTAACTCTAACTTCTCGGCGGTTAACTTTTGTAGATTTCGAAAAGTTGATTCTTGATCAAATCGTATAATATTGAATGGTCGCAGGTAGTTTAACATTCGAATATCTGAGGCATAAATAGAATCAAACTCAACTTTGTTTTCCGATTCGAGGAATATTTCTCCAAGGCCTTGGCTTTTATTCTGATAGGATTCAAAATCAACAAGGTTATTCCCTTTGCACAAATACTCTTTTTTTAAATTAAAGGTTACTAAAACAACTCTAGAACGGATGTTTCCAAGGAAATAATAAGGTGAATTATATGAAAACTGTTTAGATGTCAATCTCTTAACGTCTTCCACAATCTTTATTTTACCTGTTTTCAAAAGTTCGGTATACTCTTTATCTAACTCGGCTAAGAATGGGGTCTCCATTGTAGAATTATTTTATGCAAATATATTTTTTACCAATCCTTACATTAAGTGGTCAAAGCGGTCAATATTTTTCTCAAGGCATTAATAATAAAATAATCCTATATATATTTGTAAAACACAATACAATCAAAGGATTACAATCTAGCACCCTCTATTTACCAATCAATATGGTTGAACGGTTAAAAGTTTCTGTAGAAAAGAAGTTTGGCAAAAAAATAACCTGCCAGAAGGATTGTAAATCACTATCTAACAATATACTAGAAATTTCAAGGGAGTACTTAAGCCCTGCAACGCTAAGGCGTTTTTTTGGTATCCTTATAACGAATTCTCATCCATCAAGGATCACATACGATATACTTTGCCGCTATATTGGCATTGAGAATTGGGGTCAATTCATCGAAATGAATCGTGAAGTAGGCGAAAATCAAAATCAAATTACAGAAATATGGAGCAGAATATCGGAGAAATCAAAAAAGATTAGCACGAATACGATAGACGTTATTAAACGGAAAAGTGGAATTAATTATAATAAGACGATTGAACGTCATTATGCTGATGAAAGACTTTCTTATTTTTTAAAAAGCGAATTTAGTTCAACTGCATTTATTGGTCCTGGTGGTTATGGCAAATCTACTTTACTTGCAAAATGGTATGAAAAAAATTATTCGAAAAAAAGCTACTTAAACGATTTAATCCTTTTTATTCAAGCTACAACCCTCAATTCATTCGCAAACTCAGAATTATACTTAGAAGATTGGTTAATGCGACAGTTAGGATTATCGCCCGATAACAATTTTTTAAGCATTTTAAAAAGCGGTGAGTCGCCACATGAAGGCAGGTTTATTTTAATTATTGATGGTCTTGATGAATCAAACCTTCAGGGTTCAAAACTCGAGAAAGTTTATGCTGCATTGGCTGATTTATCATTAAGTTATTCCTCAACTAACTGGTTTAAGATTATAATATCTGCTCGGCATTATACATGGAATAAGTTTAAACCATTTATCGAGAATGCTGAAAAATGGCTACATGTTACACCCGTATCATTCACATCAGATGGGGCAAACATGCCCCTTCTCACATCTGTTGAAATTCAAAAAATTCTTGATAACACCATTAATACAAGCCATGCAAGGAGAACGCTAATTGATGAGTTTTCTTTAGAACTGAAGGAAACCTTATCGTACCCATATTTTTTACAGCTATTTGTAAATATCTTTCATCCTGAAAATGAGTATTTACTTAACGACCAATTAGAAATCTTCAATGAGTTTTTAAATAATCAGATATACACCTCCAGCTTTGCTGAAGAGAAAATTGATATCATAAATACAATACTCAAATTATCTGATTACGGGCTTAATCTTGAGGCAGTAAAGAAAAATTCATTAAAGGAGATTTACCCCATTCATTTAAAACTTGCAGGTAAATACCTAGCTGCATACGAAGATTTAATCTCCTTTGGAATAATTTCCGAGGATGATATTGAAAACAAATTCGGAGGTTTTAGTAAGATTATAAAATTTGCCAACAATAATCTATTCGAGATCCTTATTTCAAAGAATTATATTGATAAGGAGGATGATATACCATTTTCGCTATTTGTTGAAATTGAAAGAAAATATTCGGGACACGAACTTTTGCCGCATCTAATTATTCGCCTTTACCAATTTGCATATAAGAATAGACTTTTAAAACCTTTGATGAGTTTTTTCGATCTTAATATCTCAACTCTTAAGTCCGTATTATCTAACCCGCAAATTGCTATTACGCTTAGAAAGGATGAATATCTGCGTAAGCACTTACTTCCAATTTACGCCAGTATTCCTGTTGCAAGAAAATACTTCTTTGAAGACTTTCCTGATTTTAACAACATAACAGGATCATTTTCTGTAAGTTTAGAATACTTTTTAAAGCATTACGATACGGAAGATGAAGAGATAGTTGGTTTTATTCTTAATGTATATTCTGGTTTTCTTTCGTTAGATGAAGGTAAAATTGAAAGGTACTTCTCACAAATAATTGATTTCAAACCGAATAATAACTTCAACGCCAACATTGCAGGAAAATGGTTTGCCTGCAAGCTCATGTACTATTATCTACTAAAAAACTTGAACGCCGACAAAGTCATCGATGAAACAATCGCATACTTAAAACAAATTCGCAAATCAAAAAATTATAAGTATGGTTCATTTGAATCATCTTTTTACAACGCATTAATAATAACTAATCAATATGATGCACTATCGAAGCTAACAAAAATTGATGAAGCCCTTGAGGATAATAACATCGGCATCTTTAATAATGAGCTAAAACTCTTTAGATACATCTGTAGATTGAATTCAGGCAAACAACTAGAATTAAAGGACATCATTGAGATTGACCTTATTGTATCGCAACTAAACCCAATGGATAGTTTTATTTTCAAAATTACAGGACAGGTTTTAAAGGCAATTTACTACTTGAATAGCAATGAAATGACCAATGCGTATGAAAGTTTTCGGCACTCAACTGAACTTAGTAACCTTGCAGGTTACAAGATAATTGAAGTTAAACTAATGAAAAATCTTTCTGAATCGTTACTTCGACTTGGAGAGAAAACCAAATCCAATGAATGCAGCACCTTTGCAAAACAGTTAATAAGCAAGACAGGGTTCAGTTATGATCTCTTTTAAACTTTTTGAATATGATAGTCCTCTAAAGATTCAATCGGATATTGATTAAAACCTTTTATCAAAAACCCTTTATCCGTAGCAATTCTAAGTAAAAAATCTTTAAAAATCGAACCAACAGAGCCAACCACACCAAGTCCATAAGTATTAAGTTCAGGTATTACTTTGAGGTGCTTCTCATATAAATCTTCGAATACATCGTAAACAAGCTGGCTCATAAACACGTGGTCGATATTTTCATTCACAAAAGGAACAAAAGATGCAAGATATGCCGATGGTTTTGGCTGAGCATAAATCCTATCGAGCACATGGCTTAAATCTAAATTATATTTTGATTTAATGGATTCAGATAATTCTGATGGAAGTTGTCCATAAAAAAAGGATTGAATTAGCTGTCTCCCAATATAAGCTCCACCACCCTCGTCGCCAAGGATAAATCCTAACGAGGGTGTCCGATGAATTACTTGAATACCATCATAAAAAGCAATATTTGAACCCGTTCCAAGAATTGCAACAACTCCCTTATCATCGCCAAACAAGGAACGTGCGGCTGCAAGCAAATCGGAATAAACACTTACCTGAGCTTTAACAAAAAATAATTGCAACGCCTCTTTGGCTTTTAAGCCCTTTTCCTCTCCTGCACAACCAGAACCATAGAAAAAAACCTTTGAAACCATTGATGGTTCTATTTGCGATGGGAATGCAGATTGTAACGCAGTATAATAATCCTCCTCGGTGCAAAAAAAAGGGCTTAAACCTTTAGTTTCAAATTTGATAATATTCCTATCCTTGAGAACTAATCTCCAATCAGTTTTTGTAAGTCCACTATCAGCAATGACAATCATAAAATATTATTTAAATACTTTTTTAACTACTTTTAAATCTAACAGGTTCATCGGGTTGCATACCATACCTTCAATATCGCTGCTAACAAATCGAACTACCTTATCGTAGTACAAAGGAATAACAACAGCATTAGCAATAACCAATGAGTCCATCTCTTTGTAATACATTAGCCGTTTTTGCAATGAAACCTCGGTTAACGAGCAAGAGTATAGATTATCAAAATTCTTATTTCTGAAATGAGTATAGTTTGGCCCCGAAGGACTAAAATTCTCGCTATTGAACAGCGCTAAGTAATTCTCAGGATCCGCATAATCACCAACCCAAGAGGCTCTAAAGAAATTAAGTTTTGAATTCGCTAGCATCTCGCGATATGCAGCACCAGGGTAAACATCAACCTTAATATCAAATCCCAGCTCATTAAGCTGATTCTGAATAAATTCGCAGATATCAACATAATCATCGGTAGTTGATAAGGAGAAAGATGGCACTGGATTCGCAGGGCTAAAGCCAACCTCTTTAAGGAGTTCCTGCGACAAAACAGGGTTATAGTTGAATCCTTTTGTGACTCTATCAAAATTTGGCATTCCAATCGGAACAAAACCATTAAACGCGGGGTAAAACATATTACTTCGAAGATACATTATCATCTTAGCACGATCAATTCCATAACCAACGGCCTTTCTGACATTGGGGATGAGTAACGGATTACTTTTTGATGACTGACTTGTACTATCAACAAGAATTCCAATATATTCTGTATTTAAATAGGGTCCGGTTAACATTTTCACCTTTGCTTCGTAGCGCGGATTCAAACTACCCATTCGGGTTAAAAGTTCATCCTTTGATGCGGAATTAACACTCGAAATAAAATCAATATTGCCTTTAACGAATTCTAAAAACTCTGATTGCTTATCGGCAATAAAAGTGATGCTTATTGCTTCAAGGTAAGGCAAATGATTACCGCATTTATCTCTTTCGAAATAGTTCTGATTACGTCTAAAAATAAGTTTTTCGCCCTCTTTCCAATACTTTAAATAAAAAGGGCCTGTTCCAACTGGGTGGTTTCTGAACTCTTTACCATACCTTTCAATGGCCTCGTTAGGAACAACGTAGCAGTATGGCATCGATAGCATGCCAAGAAAAGCGGGGAAAGGCTTCTTGAGATTCACCTGAAGCACCGAATCATTTATAGCAATACAACCATTAAGAGAACCCGATTTATTCTTATCGAGGATGGATAGAACCCATGCCCCGGGTGAAGCAACTTCAGGGTTCAAAATTCGATTAAAGCTATAAACAAAATCTGATGCGTTAACCTTTCGTCCAACCCCATTAGGAAAAACTTCGGATGCATGAAAAAAAACATCAGTTCGAAGAAAAAAAGTAAATATCTTTCCATCCTTTGAGATACTCCAGCCCTTTGCAATACAGGGTTTAATATTTAAGGAGTCATCGAGCTGAACCAATCCATTGTAGAGCTGATGTGCAGGCCATATCAATGCTTGATTACGAGCAAAAGCAGGATCAAGGGTTGTAATACTTTTGCTTTCGTTATAACGAAAAATCTGATGCTTTTTATAATCCTCTTGGGGATTATTACAAGCAAATAAAAAGAGAATTAGAATAAAACTAAAAACAAGATATCTCATCAAACCGAAAGTTCTTTGATAGCAAAAGTATTCAAATTTTGATGAGATTCGATGATTTATGAAAGGTATTAAAAACAAAAACGGGATTTTTCAATCCCGTTTTTACACCCTAAAAATTAACCTAAAAACAACAAAATCATAACTAACTATTAACCCTAAAACCTAATTAATGAAATTGCTTTTCAAATACATAAACGCTAATTTATAAATAATGTTTCAAAGAATCTGTAAAATTAACGATGATTAACATCACCCTTCGCTTAAAAGCGTATCAACCTATCTATGTGATTGTTACTACCACGTAACGAATGAAAGCGCTATAAAATCAGACAATAAAAAAATTTATGATTCTAGATATGGCTGCCAGTGGGGAAGTTAATTTTAACGGGGGTAATTTTGCAAATTTATTACGAACATGATTCACTTTTGCAATCGAAATTTCAGCATCTGATAATCCATAATAGAACAAAAAAACATACGCAGTTTTAAGCGATGAACTTTTCAATCTAATCGTTTTTTTGGAATGCCTGCTCGGGTGAATATGGATATACCGATCATCTCCTTGACCCAACCTTAAAGTCCAATTTGAACCATCGGAAAGAGAGATACAACGGTAATCGGCACCCTCGGAAGCTAACCATTCCTTAAAATCGTTATGGCTGAACGCTTTTACTGATTTTAAATAGTCGATAACCTCATTTGATATACTGAAAACATCAAGAGTTCCTAGGTAATAATCGAATTGTGATTCACCAATGAACTGAACTATTTCACGAAGAAATGTATCATTCTTACTATAATTGGTCTGTTTATCTAAAACATTTCGAACATAACCTAGATGGTGCTTCCAGCAATTAAAGGCTATCGGTTTTGGCAGCTCATAATTAATCGATAGTATTTCTTGCTGATTATCAACCATTCTGCATACGATTTTTAATAAATTCAATAATCAAATCAACCTGTTCAGGATGAAACCAAACGATATCTTTATCGCGCGTCCACCAGGTCAGCTGTCGCTTAGCATAACGGCGTGAATTTCTTTTGATTAAATCAATTGCCTCAGCTAAACTAATTATTCCATCGAGGTACTCAAATATTTCTTTATACCCAACGGTATTCAATGAATTCAACTGCTTGTGATCATATAAACCGTTAACCTCAGCAACCAGCCCATTGGTAACCATACAATCAACCCTATTGTTTATTCGTTGATAAAGCGCCTCACGTTCTCGATTTAATCCAATTTTAATAGAAATAAAAGGGCGTTCCTTATTTGGCTTTGTTCTAAAAGATGAATAAGTTCGACCTGTTTGCAAACAAACTTCAATTGCCTTAAGCATTCGCTGAGTATTTTTAAGGTCTACCTGATTGTAATAATCGGGATCGAGCAGCTGAAGCTGCTTTCTTACACTCTCAATCCCCTCATTGTTTAGCTGTTTGTAAAGTTCTTTCCGTAGTTCGATATCAGGTGCAGGAAAATCATCAATTCCATCGCAGACAGAATCAATATAAAGTCCTGAACCGCCAACCAGCATTGCGGATTGATGAGTTTTATATAAATCGTTTAAAAGAGTTAGCACCTCAAGTTCAAATATGCCACAGCTATATCGATCGAATATGGATTTATTTCCAATAAAATGATGGGGTGCAGCCTTAAGAATATCGTCGGTTGGGGTTGCTGTCCCAATCTTCATCTCTCGGTAAAATTGTCTTGAATCGGATGAAAGGATTTGTGCATCGAATTCATATGAAAGGGTTATGCTCAGATCGGTTTTACCGACTCCTGTTGGGCCAAGTAATACAATGAGATATTTGGAATTACTAGGCATTTTTAGAATTCGTTTGAAAACTGTTAATTAAATTGTATGATTACTTAGCTCTTTCTATTCGTCATCACCATCAAAACCCTCAGAGCCTGAATCAAGATCCTCATTATAAAATTCATTGAATATCTCATCAATGGACTCATCGTAACTTACTGGCAATTTAGAACTCGCCAAAGGATCGGTTTGTAATGGCGGCTCACCAATAGATGCCGAGCAAATTGGGTATTTCACGGCACAATCGGGAGTGTAAATATCTAGGAGTTCAATAAACAATAGATTATCATTGAAAATATCATAAACATAGAGCAATCGCTCTTTTCGTTGTTTAAGTGTGTCCTTAATCCGAACGGAATCCATTGGTATAGCAGCTGGACCACCATCGTTATCCATATCAATAAGCGTTAGTTCTAACCCCTTATTCCATTTCTCATCGGCAAGAAAAAAAGAGGTAAGTTGGCTTAAGTCATAGTTAAGATTGTTCTGAATGAGTTTATAAAACTCAAGAAAAGTTTGATTTGAGTCGATTTCATAATCGCGTAAAAAGGCCTTATTATCGCCTGAGATCATTCTAAACTTATAAATCATACAAAAGGCATTGGGATAGTTAATTAATTCTGCGAGTACATTTTGTATTATAGCTTTGATAGAAAATCGATAGTATCAATACCATCAGCAAACTCATCGATACATGGATTTTGGCATGTGCCGAATGGAATTGCATTAGGAATCACATTAACATCACCAACAACACACTGTAACTCATCTAAATGATCGTGAATAAATTTTATTGCCGTTTGAATATTGTCATATTCTTTATAATGAACAACTCCAACTGTTGAGCTGATTGAGTCGTTCTGTTTTAAGAGCATAAAATCGGTATCGATATGATCGATAAGGTTCATAAGATTCATTGTCTTCTGAAACTCATAGTTATTCATATACTTATTATGCGTGTCGAGATTTTGCCATGCTTTAAATGCTTTAAGCAAACCTTTAAAATCATATCCTACGGGTACTAATAACATCGAAACATTTCGGCAACCTAATCCAAAGTATAAAAAGATATCATCGCTAAGCTGTGTCAGCTGCTCCTCTGATTCACTTCCGCTAAGGATTGCAATGCTATTGCGGTGCTTACGAATTATGGTTGGGTAATTCTTAAAATAGTAATCAAAGTAACGGGATGAGTTATCGCTGCCAGTTGCGATTACAGCATCAAAACCATGCAGAGTAACTTCGGATAATTCAATTAAGTTCTTAAAATCAGAATCAATTTCATAAAGCAGTTCAATGATTGCAGAAATCAGCTGTCCATCTTTTGACGATACTTTACCTAAGAATCGATGACCTGAAAGCAATATGCAAATCATATCATGTAATCCTGCAAAAGGAACATTCCCGGCCATTATAACGACTATTTTTTTGGCTTTTTGGGGATCAAAAAAACTCTTCGGATATTTTGAGACAAAAGAGTTTAAATTTTCGCGAGTAAGCCAATTATTTGCAATTGCGTCGATTGCATAGTAAACATTTTCAGAGGTAAACCAAGGGTTATGAATACTTGCATCCTTGACAATAGATTCAAATCGAGTTCCACTTCCTTGCTTAGAATCACCAAGCATTTTTTCACCTAATTTGACGAATGAATCGATACGGGAATGTAGGTTCATTTACATGTTTGTTTAATACAAATAATATGGAAATGTAATTATTTTTTTGGAAATATATAAAGAGTTTTAACAATTCAGATAAAACTGTATCATCAATTAAAGCTTCGCATTACGATTTATTATTTTTTAGCTTAATGATATATAAAGTTCTACTAACTTTGAGTCGTATGCTAAAATTTAAAAAAACCTATGAAATACGGTGCCCTTATAAAAGAAAACATAAAAATTTCGCTTAACGCAATTCGCACAAATACCTTGCGTTCAATACTAACTATATTCATAATCGCATTGGGGATAATGGCTTTAGTGGGAATCCTTACTGCCATTGACTCCATAAAAGGAAGTATAAGCAGCGAGTTCTCTAGCATGGGTGCAAATACATTTAGTATTGGCAGTAGAGGAATGCGGGTAAATGTTGCCGGGAAACGTTACCGCAGCAAAAACCATCCCTATATTAATATGAGGCAAGCTATTGAGTTCAAAGATCGCTTTGAATTTCCTGCAGAAGTCTCCATTTCTGTTTTTGCGTCAAGCACCAGTACCGTTAAACAAAAATCAAAAAAAACAAACCCTAACATATCGGTTTATGGTATTGATGAAAATTATGCAGCGACAGCAGGTCTAGAAATTAATACAGGACGTAATTTTTCAACCCATGAATTGGATGCAGGCAGAGCTGTAGCCATTATAGGTTATGAGATTGCAAAAAAGGTGTTTGAAAAAAACGAAGATCCTTTGGATAAATTCATCAGCGTTGGTGGCGGTAAATATCGTGTTATAGGTGTCCTTAAATCTAAAGGATCTGGATTTGGAGGGGGTCCCGATTTGTCGGTTTATTTACCGTATGGAAATGTAGCAACCTACTTTTCGAGGCCAAATATGGATTATACAATAAGCATAAAGCCTAACGATCCCAAATTATTAGAATATGCTGTAAGTGAAGCCGAAGGGGTATTCAGAATTGTTCGAGGTTTAAGTGCTACCGACGAATCGGACTTTAATATTGAACAAAGCGATAGTTTAGCCCAAATCCTTTTGGAAAATCTAAAGTATGTAACCTATGCAGCAACTATTATTGGCATTATTACTTTATTAGGGGCTGCTGTTGGGCTCATGAATATAATGCTTGTAGCTGTTGCTGAACGTACAAGAGAAATAGGAACCCGAAAAGCTATTGGAGCAAAATCGGCAACCATAAAGCAGCAGTTTCTGTTCGAGGCAATTATTGTTTGCCAACTTGGAGGTATATTAGGTGTTATACTTGGCATACTAATCGGCAATATTATGTCGATGATTACTGAAAGTCCTTTTTTAGTCCCTTGGGTTTGGATAATAACAGGGCTTGGACTATGTTTCGGCGTTGGACTTGCTTCGGGTTACTTGCCAGCGGTTAAAGCATCGCGTTTAGATCCTATTGAGGCATTACGGTACGAGTAAATTATAAATACTTATTTTCATAAGAGGCCGTCTCATAAGCGAATTGAGACGATCTCTTTTTTTTGAATTATTTGCACAGAAAAGCCTTACAACTTATTGCCATCAATAAAGATTTACAGAGGTAGATAGTTAGGTGCATATTTATTTTTCTTGATAAATTTTTTCGGCAATTACCATTCTCCTTATTAAATTATTAAAATGTAAAAAGTAAAACCCCGGTCTCCCGGGGTTTTTATGTTAGAAAAGTTTTTTAATCAGGTCAACAACTCGGCAGGAATAACCCCACTCGTTATCGTACCATGAAAGAATTTTGACCATATTTCCATTTACCATTGTGCTTTGTGCATCGAAAATTGAAGAGTGAGCGTTGTGAATAATATCTACTGAAACGATTGGATCTTCGGTATACTCTAAGATTCCTTTCATTGGACCATCAGCAGCTTTTTTCATCGCAGCATTAATCTCTTCTTTAGTTGCAGGTTTCTTAAGAATAGCTACAAAGTCAACTAACGAACCTGTTGGAGTTGGCACGCGAACCGCCATACCATCAATTTTACCTTTAAGAGCAGGAATAATCTTACCCACTGCTTTAGCAGCACCAGTAGTTGTAGGTATTTGAGAAACTGCGCATGAACGTGCACGACGTAAATCACTATGCGGAGCATCAAGAATTTGCTGATCGTTAGTGTAAGAGTGGATAGTAGTCATAAATCCTTGTTCTACACCAAAAGTATCGTTAAGAACTTTAACAACAGGTGCAAGACAGTTGGTAGTACAACTTGCGTTTGATATACATTTGTCCTCAGGTTTCAAATCTGAATCATTAACCCCAAGAACAATCATTCTATCAATTTCGTCCTTAGATGGAACTGTAAGAATAACCTTTTTAGCACCGTTCTTTAAGTGATCGCCATATCCACCTTTTTCGCTCTCGCGCTTGGTGAATACACCCGTTGACTCAATTACAACATCAGGTGTTTCAATCCACTTGATATTAATTGGAGCCCTATCTGCATGTATCCGATACTTCTTACCGTTTACAATAATGTTTTCTGCATCAAATTCTACAGTACCGTTAAAGCGACCTTGTGTAGAATCGTATTTTAGTAAATGAGCTAACGTTTTGGTATCGGTAAGGTCGTTAATACCAACAACTTCGAGTTCAGGTCTCTCAAGAGCAATCTTGAAAACATTGCGACCAATGCGACCAAAACCGTTGATAGCTACTTTTATTTTTGCCATAACTAAATTATTTTATGGATTAATTATTAAGATTTATAATCGACTTCAAAGGTAATTAAAATTGATTTTAAATAAATTCTCAACACCTGTTTTAAGTAGATTTTAACGCAATCGATTGAATTTATTTATCATTTTTCTAGATTGAAGATTAAAAGAATGCATAGAAATATTTAAACCCTATCATATATCACCGATAAAACAACTTTTCATAAAATCTTCAATTGAATTGATGTTTGTAAAACATTTTTTTGTTGCTATACTTTCAGGCAGGTTGAAATAAAGTGTATTTGAAATTTTCAATAAATCCTTAATCGGTTTCCCATCGGATAATGAAAATAAAGTTTCAATTTTTTCAATAAGGTGTTTTGAATAAATTGCAAAAAGGGGTTCGCTAAAAGAGTTAATTACTGGCAAAAGTATTTCAGGCTGTTTACAAACAAACTCTTCAATGAGTATTTTAGCAATTGCCGAATCGGCAAAAGGCATATCGCACGAAACTACAAAAACAGCAGGATCAATTGAGTGTACTAAAGCGGAGTGAATTCCTCCTAGAGGTCCAATATTCTGAATTTTATCAGGGTAAACTATGGCACCTGAAAAATTGTAATCCAGAATATCATTAGAAATGATAACTGTATTCAAAAAAAGGGGGCTTAAATTCCTATATATGCGATTAATAAACGTTTCACCTTGAAACTCCAGAAGAGCTTTATTCCTTCCTCTCATTCTTGTAGCTTTCCCACCGGCAAGTATTGCAAGAGTGGTATCGGAGAATTTGGCCATCTTCTTTTACTTGTTTACAGTATAAAGTGAGGTAGTGCTTATTGACTTGTTAACTAAAAGACCAGCTCACCTTTTCCTTCTCTAATGATCTCTGGGTCATCGGTAGTACAATCCACAACTGTAGATGGAACATTATCGCCATAGCCACCATCAATTACAATCTCCACAATATCTTGGTATCGCTCATGAATAAGTTCGGGGTCAGTAGTGTATTCAACCACATCGTCGTCGTCCTTTATTGATGTAGTCATAATTGGATTCCCCAATTCTTTAACAATCTCAATGGGAATTGAATTGTTAGGAATACGAATACCAACCGTTCTTCTTTTACTAATAAAATAGTCAGGGACCTTATTCAAACCGGGCAGAATAAAAGTAAAAGGGCCTGGTAAGTTTTTTTTCATCAACTTAAAAATAGGATTACTGACCCTTGCAAAGTCAGCAATATGGCTTAAATCAGAACAGATGAAGGAAAAATGAGCATCCTTAGCCTTTAAGCCTTTTATCCGAATTATTTTTTCAACAGCTTTTTGGTTAGTAATATCGCAGCCCATACCATAAACGGTATCGGTTGGATAGATGATAATACCCCCATTACGCAAAACCCCAACCACACGGGAAATTTCACGTGGATTGGGATTCTGAGGGTATATTTTAATTAACACTTTTCTATTCGTTGACAGTTAAGGGTTGACAGTTGACAGTATGAACAAACTATACTTGAAGAATTATTAACTTATCGACTTGTCAACTTATCAACTTTCTAGCCATTCACCTTCTTATAGTCTTCCATAAACTTCTGAAGGCCGCTATCGGTTAATGGATGATTTAATAGCCCAAGGATTGCGCTTAAAGGACAGGTTGAAACATCGGCACCTGCCTCAAGGCACTGAATAATGTGCATTGTATGACGTATTGACGCGGCTAAAACTTTAGTTTCGAATTCATAGTAGTTGTAAACATCAACAATCTGGCGAATCAAAGCAACGCCATCGGTTGAAACATCATCTAAGCGACCAATAAATGGTGAAACGTATGTTGCTCCTGCTTTTGCTGCCAACAGTGCTTGTCCAACAGAGAAAACTAATGTGCAGTTGGTACGAATTCCGTGATCGCTGAAATACTTAATTGCCTTAATTCCATCCTTGGTAATTGGTACTTTAACAACAATTTGAGGATGCAATGCAGCCAATTCTTTGCCTTCGCGAATCATCCCTTCATAGTCAAGCGCAATAACCTCGGCGCTAACATCACCCTTAACAATATTACAAATATCAACATAGTGTTGCTTGATATTTGCTTCACCCTTAATGTTCTCTTTTGCCATCAACGATGGGTTTGTTGTAACACCATCGAGTACGCCTAAATCGTTGGCTTCCTTAATCTGCGCTAAATTTGCAGTATCAATAAAAAATTTCATAGTATTATAGATTTATGGTTATGCTTTTGAACGCAGCAAAGTTAACCCATTTTTTAAAACTTTATTAGGTTGATTACTTGTGTTATCAACATGATATAATCACTTTAGATAAAAACAATTTGCTTTTGAGTTTATATTTCTACTATCTTGCAGGGTTTTATTTTTTAAAATAAAAAAAGATAATTTGATTTGACAATGAAAAACATCAACACAATAATCATAGGAACAGGATCTTATATTCCCGAGGTAAAAATTCCAAATCAACACTTCGTAAAGCATACCTTCTACGAAAAAGATGAAACGGTTATCGAAGGTGATGGACATGAAATTGTTGAAAAATTTAGAGATATCACAGGAATTAGAGAACGTCGATGGGCAAAAGATGAACAAAATGCATCTGATTTAGCAACTATTGCTGCAGAAAGAGCGATTATTGATGCAGGTATCGATCGAGAGACGATTGATCAAATCATCGTTGCAGAGAATTTTGGTGATGTATTAAAAGGGACCATACAATCCGATGCCCTAACAAGTTTGGCGTCAAGAATTAAACATAACCTTGGTATTAAAAACCCATCGTGCATCCCTTATGATATTATTTTCGGATGCCCAGGATGGATTCAAGGTATTATCCAAGCGGATAGTTTTATCCGATCGGGTTTGGCAAAGCGTTGCCTTGTAATTGGCGCAGAAACGCTGTCGCGTGTTGTGGATATAAAAGATCGAGACTCAATGATCTTTTCAGATGGTGCAGGTGCTACAATATTAGAAGGAGTTGAGTCTGATGAGAAATTTGGAATCTTATCAACAGCAATGGTATCACATACCGGAGAAGAAGCTGGTTACCTTTATCTAGGTAAATCTAATGAACCGGATAGTGATCCAAAAATTCGTTATATAAAAATGCTGGGTCGTAAAATATACGAATACTCTCTTTCACAAGTACCAGCGGCGATGAAAGTTGCATTAGACAAGTCGGGCATACCAATTGAGCAAGTTCATAAAATTCTTATTCATCAGGCAAACGAGAAGATGGATGAAGCTATTGTTCAGCGTTTCTACAAACTATTCAAGATTCGTGAGTTACCCGTTAATATAATGCCAATGAGTATTCATGATCTTGGGAACAGCTCTGTAGCAACCGTTCCAACCCTTTATGATATGATTCTGAAAAAAACTTTACCTGATCATCACATAAACAAAGGTGATATTCTCATCTTTGCTTCGGTTGGAGCAGGGATGAATATTAATGCATTTGTTTATAAACAACAATAAATACTTAAACCTGCCGGTAGGCAGGCAGGTGCCTAAAGTTAAAAAGTTCTGAAAGAAAAGAGCCCCGTCCAGATTTTTGAATCTGAACGGGGCTCTAAATTTTCTTTATATTGATTACTTTTTCTTAATTGACCAACCTGTTTTGAGGCCAACAACAAAGTAAACAAGCCCAACACTTCCTAAAGCGAAGATTGTATCACCGATAACCCGCAACCATCTTAACTTTATCATTGATGGACTTTGCATAAACTCCATCGAACGCGCATACCATATTCCATGGTCAACCGATGCAATGGTTTGCTTAACACCAACAGGTAAAATGCTTATCGTAACCATTAATATCAAACCTATTTGGAAGCACCAGAATGAATACTTTAAGATTTTATCGTTCCATTCCTCTTTTATAGTCATACCTCTCAATGAGAAAAGCATCAATCCAATACCCAACATCCCGTAAACACCGAATAGAGCTGTGTGCGCATGAACAGGGGTTAAATTCAACCCTTGCATGTAGTACAAAGCAAGTGGAGGATTAATCAAGAAACCGAATACTCCTGCTCCAACTAAGTTCCAAAACGCAACAGCAATAAAACTGTAGATTGCCCATTTATACTTAACCATCCAAGGAGTTGTTTTAGTTAACTTATAGTTGTGCCATGCCTCAAATCCCATAAGCACAAGGGGAACTACCTCTAACGCGCTAAACGAAGCACCTAAAGCGATTATTGACATTGGTACACCAGCAAAGTAAAGATGATGGAATGTTCCAATGATTCCTCCAAGCAAGTAGATGATTGTAGCAAACAACGAACCCATTGTTGCTCTCTTAATGTTTAATAAGCCAAGTTTTACCAATACAAAAGCGATAACTGTAGTTGCAAACACCTCAAAGAACCCCTCAACCCAAAGATGCACAACCCACCAACGCCAGTACTCAGCAATTGATAAGTGAGTTTGACGACCTATCATTAAAGCGGCACCATAAAAAGCAGCAATGGCAATTGATGAAATGGTAAAAAGAATCAATAAATTCCTACTTTCCGATTTAACTTTTAGCGCAGGTAGTAATGCGCGTATCATTAGGAATAACCAAATAAGCAGACCACCAAATAAAAGAATTTGCCAGAACTTTCCTAAATCGATGTATTCGTAACCCGAATGACCAAAGTAGAAATTCTGTATTAAACCTAATTTCTGCATTACGCCTAACCATTCACCCGCCATTGAACCAAGAACAACTATCAACAAGGCGCCAAATAAAACATTAACACCTAACCGTTGATATTTAGGTTCAACGCCAGATACTGCAGGGGCAATAAATAGTCCTGTGGCCAACCAAGCAGTTGCAATCCAGAAAATAGCCAGCTGAACGTGCCATGTTCGTGAAATAGTATAAGGAAGTATTGTATCTAAGTTTAATCCGTAAAAACTATTTCCCTCAACGCCAAAATGGGCAGTAACAATACCTGTAATTACCTGAAGCAAGACTAACCCAGCAACAATCCAGAAATATTTCAGGGTTGCTTTCATCGAAGGTGTTGCCTGTAGATTGATAAGAGGATCGTTCTCGGGGTATTTCTCTACTCCAGTTTCATTATCCTGATTTTTTGCATAGTAAAAACCAAGCAAACCAATACCTAGCAGCAGCATAACAATACTAAACATAGACCAAAATAGATGCTTTCCAGTTGGGTGATTACCTACTAGGTCATCGCCGGGCCAATTGCTTGTATAGGTGATATCATTGTTAGGTCGCTCGGTTACACATGCCCACGAAGCCCAAAAGAAGAAAGCATTCATCTTCTGCATGCTAACTTCGTCCTTAATGGTATTTGCAGGAATGGCGTAAGCCAAACGTTCTTTTTCTTGCTCTTTCCCGTTGGTGAACAAGTTTTTATAGTATTCTTGATTGGCTTTTATTGCTTTTGCTCGCAAATCAGATATTTTTAAAGTCTGCGTAGACTCATCGTAGCGATTCGTGCGCATATCCTTCTGAAGCAGGGCTTTCAGATATGCTTGACGCTCAGGAGATAGCTTATCATAAGTTGATGAATCCTGTTCTTTTGCAAGAACATTTAGCATAAAGACAGCTTCGCGATGAAGCCAATCTGCCGACCAATCGGGAGCAACATAAGCACCATGTCCCCAAACGGTTCCCATCTCTTGACCACCAATTGACTGCCAAACGCTTTGACCATCTTTTATCTCTTGAGCGTTGAAAAGCTGCTCTCCATTGTCGCTAACCACTTTCTCAGGAATTGGTGGCTTTTGCAAATAAATCTCATAGCCAAAAAATCCCAAAACTGAAAAGCATATCACCATTACGGCAATAAATCCAATCCATAGTTTTTTTGTGTTCATTTTAATTTA
>JANYLA010000054.1 GCA_025361485.1 Bacteroidales bacterium | reverse complement strand
TAGCAAGGTTGAACTTATAGCTCCCGAAGGAAGCAAGCCCAAAATTACCATTTTTAGGTTATTCTGGATAATACATAGTGGAGAAATACTTGGGATGTCTGGTCGCTTATTGGTTGATTTTGGAGGATTGATAATGCTCTTTTTGAGCATAACTGGTTTAATCTACTTTTTATTTCCCAAGATTATTAAAAGGGTAAAAGCCAAACTAAGGCTAAGCCGATTGAAACGAACTTCCCGATTCTCTTACAACTGGCATATCAAGGTTGGTATTTACACTTCTATTTTACTCGTAATTGTAAGTTTTACAGGGATATTTCTTCGTCCACCGTTTTTGTTACTTGTAGCTAATGCAGGTATTAAGCAAAGTTCTAACCCCAATAATATCAATGAGATTTTTTGGAGCGATAAGCTCCGCGATATAAAATACGATGAGCAAAGGGATATATTCCTTTTGGCAACCTCCGATGGAATTTTTTATAGTAAAAATGGATTTACTTCGGCACTCGAGCGATTTCCTGTTGAGCCGCCTGTAAGTATTATGGGCATTAATGTTCTGGAGATGTTGGATAGTGGTGATTATTTGGTGGGAAGTTTTAGTGGTGCTTACCGTTGGAATCCATATACAGGTATAGTTGCCGATTATTTTTCGGGACAGCCTATACAAGTCAGTTCGGGCCTATCCTCACCATTCGGAAGTTTTGCGATAGCAGGATATTCAAATAATTCGGGGAAAGAATATTTTTTTGATTATGACAAGGGCATTTTTTCAAATCAACCTAATTCACACGTTTTTGAAATGCCTCAAATTATTAAAGATTCGTTTCCATTTCCACTCTGGAATCTAGCACAGGAGGTACATACATGCAGGATATACTCACCACTAATTAGCATCTTCTATATTCTAATTGTGCCTTTGGCTGGTATTGCAATGCTGGTGCTTATCATTACTGGGGTTTGGATGTGGTTTCTAAAGAGAAGACGTCAGACTTCAGAGCTAAACACTAAACACGATAAACTTAACACCAAATGAAACTAACTACACTCGAAAACGCAGAAAAGGTTCCTTTTAACCTCGATGGGCGAAAGATGTTTACCAACGATAAGGTTGAACTGGTTCATCTTGCACTCAAACCAAACGAAGAGATTGCCCTACATGCAAATCCTTTCGATGTCATTTTTTTTATACTAGATGGAACAGGTACTATATTTTATGAGGAAACTCAAACTAAAGCAGAGACAAATAATTCAATTTATATTGAAAAGGATAAGCAGCGTGGGATGAAGAACACTGGTAATGAAATTTTCAAGGTTTTAGTAGTCAAGGTTTTCTAATTACAACATGATTTGCAACGTGAATAATCTATAAATCAAATCAATATCAATCATAATAATTAACTAACTTAAATTAAAATGAACACAAAAAAACTATGGATTGGGTTTATTGCCGTAATGGTGATATGCTTTTCAGTTTTGGGATTTTTTGGCTATGAGATATATCTTCAAAAGCCACCGATTCCAGAAAAGGTTGTAAGCGATAGCGGCGAGCAGCTTTTCAATGCTCAAGAAATAAAGGATGGTCAAAGCGTTTGGCAGTCAGTTGGCGGTCAAGAGATGGGAACCGTTTGGGGACATGGTGCTTACGTTGCTCCCGATTGGTCGGCAGATTGGCTTCATCGTGAAGCGGTTTATATTTTGAATTCGCTTGCAATGGAGAAAGATTCAACTCCTTACGACAAGTTAAGTCCAGAGCGTCAGGCTTATCTTAAGGCTTTGCTTCAGAAGGATATGCGCACGAATCGCTACGATGAGTCAACACAGACTTTAATAATATCGGATTTACGTGCAAAAGCAATTAAAGCCAATGAAGAGTACTATAAAAATTTGTTTACCAACGGTAAAGAGCAAGAAAAAGAACGTTTGGCTTACGCCATTCCTGCAAATACCATTAAGGATGAGGTTAGCATGCAGAAGATGAATGCTTTCTTTTTCTGGGCTTCGTGGGCATGTGTAACCGAGCGACCTAACAATGATATCACCTATACAAGCAATTGGCCCGGCGATGACCTAGTAGGTAATCACCCAACTGGTAAACATTTGTTTTGGACAATGTTTAGTATTGTTATGCTGCTGCTAGGTATTGGTTTGCTTGGTTTTTACTATGCAAAAAATCAGGACAATGAAACAGGAGTAGAGAAATATCCTGAGAACGACCCTCTTATTAATCTACAGGCAACACCTTCGATGAAAGCAACCCTGAAATATTTCTGGATAGTTGCTGGATTAATTCTTCTTCAAGTGATTACAGGTATTGTTACTGCCCATTTTGGCGTTGAGGGAAATAGTTTTTACGGATTAAACTTAGATACAATACTTCCTTATACTATTTCACGAACATGGCACGTTCA